>CAOKFJ010000153.1 GCA_948467695.1 uncultured Allobaculum sp.
TGATGAGCTTTTCATGGTTGCTGTGTTGATTTATTTCACCTGTCCGACCGGTTTTGGAACGGTCATGCAGCTAGGTCCGCTGTATCGCAGCGAAAAGGAAGAAGGCGTAGCTTCAGGCGTGATCACTTTGAACATGATTGTTACGCTGATCGTTTATGTCGGTGTCGCGGTATGGCGCACGATGTAGTGCACTTCGACGCGTGAATGGATACAGAGTTTTTTTGATAAGATGACTCATAGATTTTTATGGCGACGGTAGAGTCTGCATAACTGCGGACGATACCGTCGCTTTTGTTCACGGATCGATCGGTCCTGCAAGGCGGCAGGATAGAGAATGGAACATGAAACTGCTGCTGTGCAGAAGACTGTATTTGCTGGTTCGAAGAGGAGTTTATTGCATGTAAAACAGGAAAAAATAAAATTTTTCTGTAATGCAAGAAATAAAAGATCTGCTTCGTGTACAAGGTGAAGGAGGTAGTATTTATGACAGCCAGACACATCAGACATATTCATTGCGCGCCACATATCATTGCCGCTTTAACAGTTGTACTTTGCGCCGCTGCACTTGGCGGATGCAAAAAAGAAGAGCCTCATATCGATGGCACTCAAATATCCTCGGTTCAGTCTTCTTCTCAAAGATCTGCGCAGAACGAGGCGAAAGGCGCAGAAGAGAAAAAAGATTCCACAGACGCAGTCGCCCGGATTGAGGATGACACAGATGCGGTTTCGGGTGGACAGACGGAGCCGATTGAACAAGTCGTGCCGCAAACCGAGCCTGATCCGGAAATCCAGCAGCCTGCTGATTTTTCGAATACGGAAGAACAGGTCGTGCCGGTCAACACAGATCCAACGCCTCATCAGGGAGCGATTGTCTATGACGTCGACACTTTGCTTGCCCAGGCTTCCGATCTTGAAGGACAGCGTGTGCTCGTGATCGGTGATCTTCCGCAGACGCTTGTTCAGGGACCGGATGGAAATCCGGAGATGGTCCTGTACTCCCCAAATGGAACACGGCTGCGGCTGAAAGGGCACGTGGGCATTGGTTCGTGCGAAGCGAGAATCGGTGGAACACTTTGTTTCGATGAATACGGCCCCTATGTGCAGGTTGATGACTACGCACCGATTTTGATGCAGTAGATGCCGAAGGAACTGCAAAAGCAATACATCGATCAGAGCCTGTTTTACCGGCACAATGTCTTGGATAATTCATAATGATGCAAATGAAAAACACCGCTTGTCACACGAGCGGCGTTTTTTGATAACTGAAAGATATGAAACGCTTTATCCTGCAGGACCATAGATCGCATCAATGATACGCTGCAGATCGGCATAATTTTCGATTACAGGCGTCAGCCCTTTTTTGGCAAGAAGCGTGTGGAGTTCATGACGCGCGGCAACTGGTGTATCCGAACCATCGGGATAGTGGAGACGGATTTCCTCCAGGTTTGGCGTTAGCGCAAGAGCGAGAAGCGCCGTTTTTCGATACGCATCCAGATACTCCTTCGTGATGACAAGGCTTGCGGGATCTGCATCACCTTCAATTGCGACGTATGTCCAGATACAGTTCTGGTCGTCGTATGTGTCGGCTTCGATTGTAAATGTGTATGGATAAATGTCTGGAAAAGCCAGGGACATTTGCGCAGTGCTTCCCGCAAAGCCATTGGCATAGGGATACAGGCTGCGGCAGCGTTCGTATATATGGACACCATCCTGATAGATGATTTCGTCATCAATTTCGATCTGGTTGACGGGTTTGTCAAACACAGCTGTTTTCGAACCGTTTTTTCCATGCGAAGAGGGATAAGCGGAAACCGTGACGCCATAGTAGCCCTGCGCGCTTTCTGCAACATGCACGGAATCGACTCTTGCTACAGGCGACTCGAAGGAAAGAGTCAGACTTTCCGGTGTCTCTTCGACTGTTTTGACGGTTACATCGCGTGCGGGAAGACGGGTGGAATCCATGAAGATAAATCCTGCCGCACACATGGCAATGATGGCGATCACGCCGATGATGGTGATGATGGTGTTCTTTCGGTGGAAACTGCGGTTGACGTTTTTCAGCGCGTTTTCCATCTCTCTATCCTGCTGCTGGGGGACAGGGGGAGCGGGAAGTTCCTCACGCAGACTATCGAGCAGTGCGTTACAGCCGGAACAGCCGGCAGTGTGTGCTTCAACAAGAGCGTTCGAAGCGGGACTGGCGACGCCATCTACATAGAGAGGCAGCAGGTCCTGAACAATCTGGCATTCGTCATCTTTCGATGCGGGCGGTATAGGGGGCAGAGGTCTGCCGTAATCTTTGCAAGTCATGAGCTTTCCTCCTTTTCTTTGATCGGGTCTGGTTCTTTGTCGGGCGGTTCTTCCTTGCGCAGCTGTTCAAGCCACAAATCGCGCAGCTTCTTTTTGCCCCGATGGTACATGACGCGGCACCAGGATTCGGATTTATGCATGATTTCACTGATTTCCTGATAGGAAAGCTGACCGAATGTGCGCAGATAGACGATTTCCCGAAAAGGATCGTCCAGCTGATGAAGGCAGGAGAAGATGCGGATATCCCTGCGGACATCTTCGCTGGCAAGCGAAATATCATCGATGTTTACGGTTGGTTTTTGTTTGCGGCAGGCATCGCGAAAGAGATTTTTGGCGATCGCGCACAGCCAGGAGGATAGAGAACTGTCATGACGAAACTGATCAATGCTTTTCGCGGCTTTCAGAAAAGTCTCCTGCATGAGGTCTTCGCTAAGTGCGGCATCCTGGCAAAGGGAGAAAAGATACAGGTACACTTTGCGCGAGTACTCGTGGTAAAGCGATTCAAGATCGTGCGGCATATCTTCTTCCTCCTTTCACCCCTTAGACGCCATCGAGGACGGTTTTGTTACAGTGTAGCGAAACTTTTTGAGATTCTTTTTCAAAGATGGAATCTGCGTTTGACTGTGCATTAAACAATGCCTTCAAAAAGAAAAAAGACTGCTTTGTGCAGTCTGAGATTTGCGTTCACTCGTAAATGTATTCCATCAGTTCGAAAGGAAGAACGCCTTCATCTTCAAGCAGAACATCCGCGCATCCGCAAGAAACAAAACCGCAGCGAAGATAGAGGTTTTTTGCCGGTTTGTTGCCGACAATCAGATTGAGACGAAGAGAATCGATATGAGAACTGCGTTTTTCTTTGATCAGCCGCATGAGGAACCAGTCGCTTGCGTGCATGCCGGTAAATCCGGGACGAATGGTAAAGAGATGGATGGATCTGGGAGAAGTGCCTTTCCATAAAACATATTCTTCGCCTTCAAGTTCTTCATTGACTTTGGCAGCGCCGGCAAGTTTGCCGTCAATGGCGAGAATCACCATCTCGCCGCGCTCGATCGCGTCGCGGACTGTTTCTTCATTGGGGTAGATTCCCCAGTGCCATAAAGGATAGTTCTTGCGCTTTTCAAGCTCAGCGATGACTTCCTGATACATTTCGCAAAGCGCATCAACATCCTGCATTGAAGCAGGGCGAACAGATGCGCGGGCATCCAGAGAGGAAGCAGAATCGGGATGGATGGAAGAGGGCATAGGGAATCTCCTTGTTGTTAGTGATTGTCTGTGATTGTCTGAATCACTTTATTTTCGTCTGATTCTAGCATATTTCCCTGTCTCAATTGAGAACAAAGGCGGTAAAAAGAAGAGGAAGCAGGCAAAAAGGAAGCACTTTCCACTCAAAATGTTGATCTGTCAACAAAATGGGCATACACTGCACTCATGAACCATACAGAACGGATTTTTGAATTTCTGCTTGCCGTCAATACACTCGAAAAACAGATGAATCGTCTGCGCAGTGTATATATGGAGGAAATCGGACTCAACGGCGCCGAACTCCTGCCTTTGCTGCTGCTGTACTCGCACCCCGAAGGCCTGCGCCCCGATGAGTTCATCCACCTGACCAGAACGGACAAAGCCCAGATCTCCCGTTCGCTCAAAAATCTGAGTCGAACCGGATGGATCGAAAAAGAAGCGCCGGGTGTTTACCGCGCCCGCTATAAACTGACATCAAAGGGCTGCGCGCTCATGGAGCATGTTGCAGAGCAGTCCGCCGGTGTGTTCAAAAAAGCGCATTCGGCTGTGGGTGATGAAGAATGGAGCGCTTTTTATGATTTCGCTCAGGCGCTGAGCGAAGAAATCGAAGAAATGGTGAGCGCGCGAAAAGCCAGGCGTACGGAACTGAGCCATTCGTTTGAGAACAGAATACGAACCGCTCAGGAAGCGCAGCCGCTCGCAAGCGAAACCACCAAGGAGGAAATGAAATGATCTGGATCGTGACGGACAGTGCTCAGGAACTTAAATCGGATTTTGCCCGCGGACTCGCGGTCATGAATCTGCCGCTGAGCATTAATGGAGAAGATTTAAAAGAAGAGATTTCTGAAGAGCGCTTTTACGAACTGCTCGACAACCCGGAAATGACGCTTCGCACCAGCCAGGCATCGCCGGCAATGTTTGAAGATTTTTTCGAGAAACTGACCGCCAATGGCGATGAGGTTGTCGCTATTCTTGTGTCGACAACACTGTCGGGCACATACAACTCCGCAAGACTTGCCGCACTCGATTTTCCTGGTGTGCATCTGATTGATTCCCATACTGCCTGCCTCGCGCAGACGGTGCTGGTTGAACGCGCGATGGAACTGCGCGATCAGGGACTGAGTGCCGAAGAACTTGCTGCCGCACTTGAAGAAGAAAAGCATCAGGCGAAACTGTATGCGACTCTGCCGACTTTGCAGTATCTGAAAAAAGGCGGTCGCATTTCACCCGCCAAAGCGGCGATTGCCGATCTTGCTGGAATCAAGCCGGTTCTGACGGTCAATGAGGATGGCGAAGTGGAGCCGTGCGCGAAATCGCGCGGAATCAAAAAAGCCATTCGTCAGTGCGCCAAACTGGCTGTTGAACATCACATCGATCTTGAACGTCCGATTGTGGTAGCTTGCTCCGGACCGTATCTGGAACGCGCAGAACTGATGCTTGCCGATCTGGAAGAAGAACTTGGAACCAAAATCAAGGCGAGATTTGTCCGTCTTTCACCGGTTCTTGGCGTACACCTTGGTCCGGGAGGAGCGGGTGTCGGCTTTTTGAGCAAAACGCATACGCGTAAATGTCGTAAGCGATGCCGCGTATGCTGGAAAGCCGGCAGGGCGACATTCCGCGTAATCATTTGATATTCCCCCGGGATTGAAGTTCAAAATTATAGATCCATAAAA
>CAOKFJ010000154.1 GCA_948467695.1 uncultured Allobaculum sp.
AAAGGCGTTATCATCGTCTACAACAAATGGGATACCGTGACAAAAGATGAACGAACCATGAACGAAATCTCCAAAAAGATCCGTGAAGAGTTCAAGTATCTCAGCTATGCGCCGATCGCTTTTGTCTCGGCGAAAACCGGAGCGCGCGTGAATACGATCATGCCGCTGATCGATGAAGTCCATGAAGCATGCACAATGCGCGTGCCGACAAACGTTCTCAACGACGTCATCATGGACGCCCAGATGATGAACCCGCCTAAACCGCACAATGGAAAACAGCTGCGCATCTACTATGCATCGCAGGTTTCTGTTTCTCCTCCGAACATTCTTATTTTTGTCAACGAACCGGAGCTTTTCCACTTCTCCTATAAGCGCTATCTCGAGAACAAACTGCGTGAAGCGTTCGGCTTCGTCGGCACTCCCATTCACATCAATGCAAGGAAGCGATAACTATGAAAACAGCCGTAATCGGCAGCGGAAGCTGGGGTACCGCACTCGCTCAGGTGCTTGCGGACAACAACCAGCCTGTTGAACTCATCGGTGTCGATGAGTCCGAAATCGAAGACATCAATACCAATCACCGCAATTCGAAATATTTCAAAGACACACCCGTCAACCCCAATGTACATGCCTCGAGCGACTGGAAACATGTAGCCGAGGCTGATGTGGTCCTCTTTGCGGTACCGACCGCCGCAATCGAAAGCGTTGCAAAACGCGCAGGCGAGTGCGTCAATAAACCCGTTATTTTCGTCAATGTATCCAAGGGCTTCAATCCCGGAACGGATGAGCGCATGAGCGAAGTCATTCGCCGCGTCATCCCCGAAGAAAAGCTCTCGTCGGTTGTTTCGCTGATCGGTCCTTCTCATGCGGAAGAAGTTATCGAACGGCAGCTGACAACCATCGATGCCGTTTCACTCAAAGAAGACGATGCAAAGACTGTTCAGCAGCTTTTCTCGAATCAGTACATGCGCATTTACACCGGCACCGATGAAATCGGAAGCGAGCTTGGCGCAGCGGTTAAAAATGTCATGGCGATTGCCAGCGGCATTATTGCCGGTCTTGGCTACAAGGACAACACCCGTGCGGCTCTCATTACCCGCGGTCTGCAGGAAATGATCCGTTTCGGCACGCATTTTGGCGGCAAGCCGGAAACATTCATCGGTCTGACCGGCATTGGCGATCTGATCGTCACTTGTTCGTCGATCAATTCCCGCAACTTCCAGGCGGGATACCAGATCGGCAGCGAGAACAATGTCGCCAACTTTTTCGAACACAACACAAAAACAACGGAAGGTGTGCGCACATCCAAAGTTGTTCATGAAATCGCCGAGAAAAACAGTATCGATATGCCAATCTGCGAAGAAGTGTTCCAGATCCTTTTCGAAGGCAAAGAACCGAAAAACTGCGCAAACGATCTGATGCTTAGAGATTTAAAGAAGGAGTTTTAATTCATGCCAAAGTTTGTAAATAAAGATTCCCTGACCGAAACACTGTCCACAACCTACAACCTCAAGAAGAAGGATGCGGCAGAAATGATCAATACGCTTTTTGAAGAAATGTCGGAAGCGCTGATCTCGGAAGGAACCGTAGAAATCACCGGCTTTGGAAAATTCGTCATTTTCGACCGCAAGCAGAGAATGGGAATCAATCCGGTCACCAAAGAACGGATGGAAATTCCCGCCACCAAACTGCCGAAATTCAAACCGAGCCAGACGCTCAAAAACAGATGCAACAACCGGGAGAAATAAATCCCGGTTTTCTTTTTGCCCATGACTGCGCCGCTTGCGCTGAATAACCATCGATCTCGCGAATGCCAATCAAGAGCTGCTGACGCGGCAGTCCGCGGCCCTGAGCAGAATATCGCACAAACAGACAAAAGCGCCGTAATGGCGCTTTTGCGTTGCTAAGATCGGTAAGTGCAGCATGGCAGGTTTGCAGACAGTGTTCGTATCGTCTTTGAGCAAAACGCTACAGCTCATGCCTGAAGGGGATTAGGTGCAGACATGTTTATAAAGCTCAAAGTGATGTATTCCCATTCCTCGGATTCCTGAAGCAGTTCTCTGTAGTCATCGGTTATCGGGACGACCATGATTTCCGTATTTCCTGAATCCGGAATGTCATAACCGCAGGCATACTGAAACACGCCCGGTTCTGTAGCTTTCGTATTTCGCGACATCAGCCAGACAGAATGCAGACGCCAGAACCTGCTTGTACTGTCGAGTTCTTCCTCCTCATGCTCTATGCAGTACTGAACCAGACCGGCGCCGAACAGGTGGAATGCATACATGGAAGCACGTACAGCGAGCTGATCGAATGTTCCCTCGTTTGAGTCGATCTGTATGTGGATTGTCATCTTTTTTCGCCTGGGGTATCGCAGATCAGGGATCTCAAAAAGAATGTGGTACCCCTCGTCGGGAATCAGGTTTCTGTATTGTCCGCCGCACTTTGCCGCCGCAAACAGTTTCGGCTTGCCGAGAATGCAGTTTTCGATGTCCTCTTCACGCATGCACGCGTATTCGGGAATCGTGCATTTGACGATCTGTGCCAGAGCGCGTCTGTCATTTGCCAGTTCGCCGATCTGTTCGAGACGGATGCCTCTGAATTCATCGTTGAACTCTTTCAGAGCGCTTTTCTGCTCTTCATTGAATATCATGAACAATTCTCCTTTGGGTATTTGGAATGTATCTGCATGCTGTCTGTCTGCGGCCGGTTGCTCGCGCCTGCCGAAGCATTTGTGCAGACATCAGGTATGTGTTTGAGATTGGAAATCCATTCAGATTCGTCTCTGGCAGTCAGATAGACAAGCGTTGCGCACGCAGCGTGTACTTTAGATTCATTGTTTTTTTCAAACGTTCGGTTCTGTAAACCTTCCAGCGTCATTACTCGTGAACCGCTGATTTCCTTAGTTTCGCCGATGGCCCATTTGCTGATGGTTCTCTCGCATTCTTTTTGCGGATTGATCTGAAGCCATATGGAATGTACGCGATGAACTTGCGCATCTGTTTTCTGTGCACACTGATCCAGTTCTGTTTTATGCAGAAGGCAGGCTAAATCCGCTGCGATGCGGACACGATCGAATTCGTCGATGAACATACTGCACCATTCGATATTGACGACCATCCAGCCGTTTTCCGGGCATAGAGGATCGGTAATGCGAAACCATATGAAGTACGTATCGAGAGGCGAGTACTGTTCAATGGCGTGATTGGCTTTCGTGAAATCGATGTCAGCATCTTCTGCTCGTATGTGCATGGGCATGGCAAAGACGAGTGGGTCATCAATCATCAGCTCTTTGATCTTCTCAATCTCCATTTCACTAAACTCATCGCAAGCGAGCTTGAGCAGTGTCGCACAAGTATTCGTATCTGTGATTCTGGGGATATCACCGACGGGTATCTGCGCGTACTGACGCGAGAGTTCGCACAGAAGCGCTTTCTGTTCGTCAGAGAGAACATTCTGGTATTTCATGAATCGTTTTCCTTTCGTGCCGCAGAGCGGCAGTTTGTCCGGTTGCTCATGGAGCCGGAAATTGTTTTCCATCCAGTCATTCATCGCTGTATTCGTACAGATCGAACTGATCGCTGCCTTCGTTTCTCAGTCTTCTGCAGAGGGTGCTGGCATCCCTGGCGTGCGCAAATACGTGAGAGAATCGCAGATGAGCGGTTCTATTGTCATCTTCAATCTGATCCCCACGGCTAAAATTGGCAGAGTGTATCGCATCTTTACAGTCTTCCAGATCTGTTGGAAGCACCCATATGGTCTGAATAAGGCTGTATGGAGCATGCAATTCTGTGCGATCACCCGCTGTGAGCTCAGCAAGTTCGATCGCGTAGCCAAAAGCGCCTGCAATTGGAATCGCGAGATTTTCAAAACCATTTCGAAATTCGATATTGACCAGGACCGGGCGCTTGTCATCGTCATTTTGCGACGGAATTTCAAAGAGCATGTCGTAGTGATCCATAGGATCTGTCCCCGGTGCAAAGAAGCGGCCGGATTCTCGCTTGTCTTGGGCATAGACATCCCTGTTTCGTTCGATGGATTGCACATGCAAATCGAGCGGCAGGATGTTCGTTCGGATTTCATCGCTCTGCCAAAGGCGGTAGCCCGGCACGCATCGTTCTATCAGATCAGCGATCAGTTTGCGATCATTTGCAAATCTGCGCACCTGCATGAGCGAGCAGGGGATTGCGTATCGCCGATACTCGAATTCCTTAAACTCTTCGAGTTCTTTATCAGAAAGACGTTCTGTCATTCTGTTCTCCTTTCCGACCTCACCTGATGTGAAGTTCTAAATCGTAATACGCAAAAAAGGGAGTGGTGGGCGAAATTTCTTTAAAAATTTTTTCTGAAGGAGATTCGTTGAACGAGAATGTGTAATAACGAAATATAATAATTTAAATTGTATTATCCATGCACAAATGAAGTTATTCTGTCCTGTTCTTTCCCGTGTTACCTCCTCGTTCTTTGAAGCGCAAAAAAGCCTTCCTCGTGAATTGCCGAAGAGCTCTTTGTATACTGAAAAAAGAAAACGTCCGCATATGCGGACGTGAAGAACCATTCAGAAGAAACAGGCTAAAATGCTTTTTTCGAGAAGTGCTGATGGCCTGTTTACAAGTGAAGGAGTGTGAAGAACATGCATCAGATTATTGTTGCCGGAGGGTGTTTCTGGGGCGTCCAGCATTTTTTCGAACAGTTTCCTGTGCTGAAAACCACGGTCGGTTATGTCAACGGGTCAAGCGAACGGACGACATACCGTGAAGTATGCGAGGGCAGCGGTCATGCGGAAGCTGTGCGCATCGAGTATCCCGATTCCATCCATCTGCCGCAGCTGCTCGCCGCATTTTTTACCATCATCGATCCCACCAGTCTGAACCGGCAGGGAAACGAACGCGGCATCAGCTATCGAACCGGTATCTATACGCAAACCGAAGAAGAAGCGCGTATTGCTCGTCTTATGCTCGATGATCTGCAGGCGCATTATGACAAACCGATTGTTGTGGAAGTGGAGCAGCTGAGACATTTTCTAACGGCGGAAGACGAACACCAGAATTATCTCGACCAGCATCCAGGCGGCTATTGTCATCTTCCGCGCTCGATCATGAGCGGCCATCGGCTGCTGACCATGCGCGAAGTTCTTGATGAGTATCCCTCGCTCAAGCCGCTGTATGAATAAAACCAGTACAGGTGACGGAA
>CAOKFJ010000155.1 GCA_948467695.1 uncultured Allobaculum sp.
TCTACAGTCGCTTCGATATCTGTAGCATC
Organism: uncultured Allobaculum sp.; assembly: GCA_948467695.1. GTDB lineage: Bacteria > Bacillota_I > Bacilli_A > Erysipelotrichales > Erysipelotrichaceae > Allobaculum. The sequence goes on from CAOKFJ010000155.1 coordinate 30, forward strand.
AGCGTAGCGGATCAGCAGTTCAACAGCGCGGTCAAGCGCTTTTTTCGCTGCAAGAGGTTCGATCCCTTTCTGGTAGCGCACAGATGCTTCGGTATTGAGCGACAGACGGCGTGCCGTATTGCGTATGCTTACGCGGTCGAAGCTGGCGCATTCGATAATCAGTCCGGTTGTGGAGTCTTCGATCTTGGAGTCATCGCCGCCCATAACACCGGCAATACCGATCGGCTTGCCTTCGCTGGTGATTACGAGATCTTCCGGCTGAAGTTTGTAGGTCACTCCATCGAGAGCTGTGTAGTCGGCAGTGATGCCGTCTTTTACTGTGATTTCTTTTGCGGGAATGGCAGCCAGATCATAGAAATGTATCGGCTGTCCAGTTTCGAGCATAACGATGTTGGAGATATCGACAACGTTGTTGATGGAGTGCACACCCGAAGCGCGAAGGAGTTCCTTCATCCATTTCGGGGATTCTTTGATGGTGACAGAACCGATCACTTTGCCAAGAAAATGCGGGCAGTTTTCGGTTTCGGAACGAATCTGAAGTGTTCCGACATTTTCGCTGCCAGCATTTGCAGCGCCTTCGCATTCCGGGAAATGCGCTTCTTTTTTCAGGATCGCAGCTGTTTCGGCAGCCATGTTCCAGACCGCCTGGCAATCGGCACGGTTAGGTGTAAGGGAGATGTCGAGGACGGTGTCATCGAGACCAAGATAGCCAAGCACATCGGTTTCGCCGATGGGCGCATCTTCGGGCAGCACTTCGATGCCGGCAAGCTGTGCTTCGCTCAGGCTGTGTTTGTCAACGCCAAGTTCAGCAAGGGAGCAGATCATGCCATCGCTGATTTCCCCGCGGATTTTTCCGTTTTTGATTTCACCGCCGGGCAGTTTTGCGCCGGGCAGCGCAACGATTACGATCTGACCTGCCGCTACGTTGGGCGCGCCGCAGACAATCTGGCGGATCGCATCGCCGCAGTCAACCGTTGTCACGTGCAGGTGATCGGAATCGGGATGGTCTTTGCATGTCAGGACATGACCGATTGTCAGTCCTGTCGCATTTGCCATAGGGATGATTTCTTCCACTTCGAAGCCGGCAGCAGTAACCGCTTCAGCGACATCCTCCATGGAGAGACCTTCAACGTCCATATATTGTTCAAGCCATTTTTTAGACAGTTTCATTGCGGACCTCCTAGTCGAAACGATCGAAGTTCTTGTTGAACCGCTGATCGTTTGTGTAGAAATGACGGATATCGTCAATTCCGTATTTGAGCATAGCTACACGCTCGATACCGATGCCGAACGCGAAACCATTCATCTTTTCGGGATCGTAGCCAGCCATTTCGAGTACTCTGGGGTGAACTTCACCTGCACCAAGGATTTCAATCCAGCCGGTGCCTTTGCACGTCGGGCATCCTTTTCCGCCGCACATATGGCAGGAAACGTCTACTTCAACGGAAGGTTCCGTGAACGGGAAGTAGGACGGACGGAAACGAACCTGACGGTCCTGACCAAACATTTTGCGCGCTACAAATTCGAGCGTACCTTTCAGATCGGACAGAGGTACATGCTCGCCGATGACGAGACCTTCGATCTGCATGAACTGATGGGAATGAGTTGCATCGTCATCATCGCGGCGGTACACCTTGCCTGGGCAGACAACTTTGATGGGGTTAGGCGCCTGATCTTCAAGAACCTTCATCTGAATCGCTGTTGTGTGGGTGCGAAGCAGATGTTCGGGATCAAGATAAAGCGAATCCTGCATGGCGCGCGCCGGGTGATCCTTGGGGATATTGGCGCGTTCGAAGCAGTACAGATCGGAAACCACTTCATCTCCTTCAATGACCTGATAGCCAAGACCGATAAAGAGATCTTCGAGTTCCTGTTCAACAAGGTGAAGCGGGTTGAGGTTGGCAAAAGCCGGTTTTCTTCCCGGAAGCGAAAGGTCGATTTTTTCGCTGGCAAGACGCTCTTCAAGCGCTTTGGCTTCGAGCGCTTCTTTTTTCGCATCGAACAGAGCTGTAGCTTCTGTTTTCAGGACATTGACTGCCTGACCGAAAGCAGGTTTTTCTTCCTTCGGCACGCTTTTCATCTGTTTCATCAGACCGGCAATCTGGCCTTTTTTGCCAAGATATTCGATGCGCAGTTCATTGAGTTCGTCCAGAGTGGACGCGGCTTCGAAAGCAGCAGTGATCTGCTGTTTCAGTTCGTCAAAATTCTGCATATTTCTCCTTTTCTTGAATTCGTCTGTCTTCTGTTGATCAGGACAGGAATATTTCATTGGTGCAAGCACACAGAGGGGATTTCGAGCAGCGGCTGTTTTTCGATTTGAGAAAAATTGCCTATAAAAACAAAAAAAAGACGAACGCGAAAACGGCGTAAACCGCGGTACCATTTCGCTTCGTCTTGAACGACACACTCAAATCATGATATCCGTATGAAACGGGGAGACATTACTCTCCAGCTCAGGAATGAATTCACAGGACGTCTTGCTGCTTCTGTTTCACCAGTATCAGAAGCTCTCTAAAGCGTGCGTTATCTGTCACGGTTCCCTCTTTGCTTCGGAGTCATTGTAAACAGACTGACGCCATAGCGCAACCGCTCACGCAAAGCGTCGGAAGCAATGTTCATGATTTTTGGACAGGAACATCACTTTTTTTCATTTTGTCTCTTCATGCTTTTCATTTCAGAACAGCAGCCGCGGATGCTTCAGGCATATCTGACGGCAAGCGCTTTTTCCACCGCTCGCCATGCTCATAACAGCACTTTGCGCATCGACATGAGTGTGGTCTTCTCACGGCAAAATGACATAGCCAGACTCTATGGACGACCAGCGCGCCGATTTCTGATACTCTGAATTCACAGTAAATATATTCGTTTACATCAGTCATGCATTTTCTGCTTCGAAAGGATTTTTCATGAAAATAGAATCTCTCCAGAACTCAACCATCAAAACATTATCCAAACTCAAAAACAAAAAAGACCGCGACCAGAGCGGACGTTTTCTTGTCGAAGGCCTTCATATGATCCAGGAAGCGGCTGCCGCCGGGATTCTCGAACATGTGTACCAGCTCGAAACACATCCAGTATTCGAACAAGCCGGCGTCACTTTCTGCTCTCAGCAGGTTCTCAACAAGCTTTCCGCACAGAAAAGCGATGCGAAATACATCGGTGTCTGCCATCGCCCCGACAGCGCATCCAGTCAGGACTGTACAAAACTGCTGCTTCTTGACCGCGTGCAGGATCCGGGAAATCTCGGCACACTGATTCGCAGCGCACATTCCTTCGGCATTCAGAAAATCATCTGCTCGACGGACTGCGCGGATGCGTTCGGTCCCAAAGCTCTGCAGTCCAGCCAGGGCGCTCTTTTCCACCTGCCTGTGGAATACACTGATCTTTTGAATGTTGTCGAAAATCTCAAAGAAAAAGATGTTACCGTCTTTGGCGCCGCGCTCCATCAGAACTCCATCGAACTCAACGCGCTCGACATCCCCGAAAAATTCGCGGTGATGATCGGCAACGAAGGACAGGGCATCCGTGAAGAACTGCTTGGCGCATGTTCCAAACTCGTTCACATCGAAATGCAGACATTCGAATCGCTCAATGCCGCAATCGCCGGCAGCATTCTGATGTACGCTTTCCAGTTTCCAACCGTTTCGCGCTAGCGTCACTTGATCTGCAATTTAAATTTCAGCACTTCCGCATACTGATACAAAAACAGCTGCCGTCCATTGCGAAAACTTTCGCCGGACGACAGCTGTTTTTATGTCTGTTTTATGTCAGAAAATGATCGACTCTTCTCGTCTTTGATCCCAATTTATTTTGCGGAAAGACGATCATTGTGGTCGATGTTGTTGATGCGATCGGGTCCAACGGAAACCATCGATACCGGCACACCGATGAATTCTTCGATGTATTCCACGTATTTCTTCCCATGTCTTCATCACGGAGATGTCTTCCTTCCAGCCCGGCAGTGTGACATAAACCGGTTTGGCTTTTGCTACATCTTCCTGATCGGAAGGTACATAGGGGATTTCTTCGCCATCGATTTCGTAGGCAACGCACACTTTGATTTCATCCAGACCGCCAAGAACATCCAGTTTGGTCAGGACGATATCTGTCAGTCCATTGATCATATCGGCATGACGCACAACGCAAAGGTCGAGCCATCCGCAGCGGCGCGGACGTCCGGTGGTTGCACCGTATTCGAAGCCCTGCTTGCGCAGCCATTCGCCCTGTTCGTCAAAGAGTTCTGTAACAAAAGGTCCTTCGCCTACACGTGTGGAATAGGCTTTTACGACACCGATAACCTGATCGATCTTGCTTGGAGCAACACCTGCTCCTACCGTTACACCGGCAGAGGTCGGAGAAGAGGAAGTTACAAACGGATATGTTCCGTAGTTGATGTCAAGCATCGCTGCCTGAGCGCCTTCAAAAAGGACTTCCTTGCCTTCTTTGATGGCATCATTGACCATATGCGTGCTTTCGACAATCATCGGTACGATCTGGTCATGAATTGCTCTGAACTGTTCCACCATTTCATCAGCGTCCATTTCATGACCGCCGTATACACCGGTAAACAGTTTGTTTTTCATTGCCACGTTTTCGCGGACACGTTTTTCAAATCCGGCGAAATCGCGGAATTCGTGGAAACGAATCCCCTTGCGTGCGTATTTATCCTGATAGCACGGACCGATACCGCGCTTTGTGGTTCCAATTTTGCTGGAAGCGGCAGCTTCCTCAAGCTCGTCCTGATAGCAGTGATACGGCATCAGGATCTGTGCACGGTCGGAAATGCGGATGTGATCCGTGCTCATTCCGCCCGCTCTAAGCGTCTCCATTTCTTTGAGCAGTACAAACGGGTTGCACACTACACCAGGACCGATGATGCATGCAGCTTCCTCTCGAAGCACTCCGCTGGGAAGCAGGTGCAGAACATGTTTTTTTCCATTTACAACGACCGTATGGCCTGCGTTGTCTCCGCCCTGGAAACGGACAACCATATCCGCCCGATCGGCGAGAACATCGACAATTTTACCTTTACCCTCGTCACCCCACTGGGTGCCGACTACAACTTTTGCGCTCATGAAAACACTCCTTTTTCGTCTGTTCGCAAAGCAAACCATTAAACAGTATAAAAGC
>CAOKFJ010000156.1 GCA_948467695.1 uncultured Allobaculum sp.
CCAGGCGCAGCCGCAAAGCATCTTTGAAAAAATCGCGCATGTCTTCAGCCATTACTACCGCACCGCGCCCTTTCGAGATCGCACCAACATGCTGCGCTCGCTTGAGCGCACGGCGCCCGAGCTTTGGACAGAGCAGTTCGAGCGCGATATGCATTTCTATGATGCCTATCTCAAAGCGATCGATGAAAAATCCTTTTCGCTTTACCACCGACTGATGAACACGCCCGAAAAGCACATCATGTCCTACAAAGACCGCATCTGCGGCTATCTCTATATCCTCTTTGGCCGAAAGCCAAAGCAATAACAAAAATATCGACTTAGACAGAACGCTGCGTGATCTAGCCCCTGTTGATTAAGAGGGTCTATACGGACACGCAGCGTTTTCGTTTTGAACTATTTTTTTCGCGTTTTGCCTTTTGCGCTGCTCGATCGGCATATGCGCGAAGCGTAAAGAAAAGCGTGAAGACATCTGCCGTGTCTTCACGCTTCTTTTTATTGCGGTATGTATTGAGATTTTAGCTGATCATTCGGGGATCGAGTTGGTTCGAACAATTAGTCAGCGTTTTTGAGTCCTTTTACGATGTCTTCATTCGGACGGCGACGCAGTCTGATTACGGAATCGTTCAGCTCAAGAGCTGCGTCATCGAGTTCTTTATCTGTAGCATCGGGGTTGGCAGCTGCTTCATCAGCGGCTTTCTTCTGTGCTTCGAATTCAGCCCATCCTTTGTCAAGGAAGTCAGCCTGTTTGAGTGTATTGGCGAACTTGCGTACAACATCGAGGATATGACCGATTCCATCAGGATTAACGGGGTGAGCTTCTGCATAGACTTCAGCAGCTTTTGTGGTTGCCTGGGCAACAGCCGCAGTCTGGGAGTGAACGCTCATACGAGCCTGCTGGTTGCTTGCAACTGCAGAGCCGTAGCCGTTTCCGGACTGAGCGGGTTTGCTCATCGCGTCGATGGAAGCCTGCAGTTCAGCTTTTGCGGCGTCATCGAGATCGCTTGCGAGCAGGTAGCGAACTTTTGCAGCATCGCGAACGCCCTGTTTGAACATTTCGTAGCGCGGTGTGCTGTAGAAGTTTTTGCCCTGAATCAGTTCATCGCTTCCGCGTTTGAGCGGGTAGATGTACCAGCCATCACCCGGTTCCCAATAACGGTAGGTAGCGTTGCCGTGCATATCGTACAGATAGTTGTCGTATGCCCAGCGCATGAAACCATCAGCGCCAAGAGCGATGGAGTAGAGCGGTGTCCAGTACTGATCGCCCGGGTCGGAGATCATGAAGTTGCCCGGATAGTCGCCGGTGCAGGTGTACATGGTGGTCTTGAGACCTTTTTCGCGACGGTGTTCGCTGAGCGCTCTGGTCGTTGTCTTGTTGGTGTTGCCGAGGTTTACAGAGATATCATCGATCTTGTCGGTGAAATCGTAGTATTCCGGTGCGCTGTAGTTGAGCGCGGAGGAGATTTTAAGACGTTTTCCGTCTTCGGTTTTGATGGAGTGAATCAGTTCAACTGCAGGTTCGAGATCGCTCAGACCACGTTCATCCATGGATACGTAAGTGATGTCGAGCCATCCTTTTTCTTCGGAGTGGTGCAGGTAATCAGTCAGGAACGCTGTCCAGATTTCTTTCCAGCCATCGCTTCCGGGTCTGTAGCTCTGTTTTTTGGTGGAGTTGCTTGCTTCATCGAAGTACGCAACCTGGTTGTTCCAGGGAACGATCGAGTAAGCTTTGATCTGACCGAGGTTTGTCGCGGGATCGATAACACCGCATTCGATCATGAAGTTGATCCATGCATCATACCATGTGTAGTCAAATTCCCATGTACCGTCGGCTTTCTTGGTCCACTGAACCATGGAAAGGTCGTTGTAGTAGGACTGGTGGTTCCATGCCTGGTCTACGATGTTGGCAACAGCGTCGTGTCCGCCGGTTGCTACGTATTCTTTGATGGAATCGCGCATCAGATCGAAGTGAGCATCAGTGAAGTAGAAGTCTTCTTTCTTTTCGTTGCAGATGCCGCCAGTCGGTGTTTCGCCAAGACCGAGGTAGTAGTCAGCTACACCGAAGGGGTGCTGCCAGATCTGAACTTCAACGAGTTCTTCATCCGGCTGTTCGATGCCGATAACTTCGAGTGTGTATTCGTTTTCGATCGGAGCATCGAGTCCGTCAGCGTTTACAACAACTTTACCAGTGTATGTACCGGGAACTGTATCGGTATCGGTTGTGAAGCTCAGCCATGCAAAGCGGATGGTACCGGCTTCAATATCGATTTTGCCGGGGTTGGCGATTTTATCCGGGAAGTCTTTTACCGGAGCGCCGCCGTTGCCGCGTCCGATGTTGGCTTTGGTTGTTTCAAGCCAGCCGTAAGTCGGTGCGGGCATCTTGTCGCCGTTTTCGTTAACGAAATCGGTGAAGCTTACTTCAACGTTTGTAAGATCTTTGCTCATTGCAGCGACGTTGATCTTGGAATTGATCTGATCGCCAAGCCAAAGTGTACCGTTGAAGGTGTTCTTCGACTGTGTCGAGAGTTCTTCGTACTCTTCGGGCAGCTGCAGCAGTTTTTCGTTGCCGACATACGCGTTGATGATCGCAAGAGTCGGGTCAACGGTAATGGTGCAGGTTGCTTTGATTGCGGGGTTGTCCGCAGCAGCTACAGTAATGGTTGCGTTGGATTTGGTTTTGAGATCTTCGGCTGCAGTAACATTTCCTTTGTTGTCGACAGTCGCTACGGTTTCATCCGAGGAGGACCATACGAGTTCTGCACCTTCGCAGATCCAGGGAGTAACAGAAGCGTTGAGCTTTGTAGTACCGCCAGGCAGAAGTGTTTTCTCTTCCGTATCGATTGCCACCGCGGTCGGTGCCATTTCGTCGTGATAAACCTTCAGGTAGTCAAGCTGAATGGACAGATCCGAAGATGCAGGAGCTTCAACTTTGAGTGTATGTTCCTTGTTTTCGAGTTCAGGAGTGGTGTAGATCAGCTGCTGGTGCACACGACTGTCGGCAGTTGCGCTTCCAGTTCCGACTTTTTCGCCGTCGATGTAGAAGTCGTATACGCCATGACGCGGATCTTTGGTTGCCCACATTTCGACTTTTGTGCCGACAAAACGCATTTCAAAGGAGCATCCAGCATCTGCGTAGTGCTCGTATCCGTCATGGAACATATCGGGATAGTAGCTTCCGCCGCCCCAGCTGCCGTTGTATTTAATTTTGAACAGCTCGTCGGTTTCCGTTGTTTTCATATCCTCAACGATTGTAAAGCCTTCGAATGCAGGTTCTTCCGGTTCTCCGGGGTCAGTTTCGCCTGCAGAATACGCTTTTACGAAAGTGATGGACATGCCAAGAGCATCTGCAGCTGCGGATGCGTTTTTCTTGTCGAGAATCGTTACTGTAACGGTATGTTCTTTGTCTTCGAGTTCGATGCCAGCATCGCTGGAGCTGAACAGGAGTGTATCAGCCGATGTACGGCTAGCTGCATACGCATCGGCTTCAACTGCTTCGCCGCCATCAACGCTGACGCTGAACATGCGGTGGTTAGGCGCTTTGGGTCCGAAGATTTCGAAGCTGCTTCCTTCAAATGTGAATGTCGCGTTGGCACCGGGTTTGTTGGCATAATGTTCGGTTCCAACATGGTCGCCGCTTCCGCCGGCTTTCCAGCCGCCGTTGTTCGCATCGCCTTCGGAATATGTGAAGCGTGCATCGGTGTCGTCAATAATTGTTTCCGTTACTGCGTCATTTGCCTTTGTGTTCTGCGCGTATACAGGAGCAGAGCTCTGACGAGCCATGATCGGCGCAGGAATCACGCTGCCAAAAAGCATGGAGAAAGCGCAGACGGATGTCCACAGTTTTCTATGATTGTGTTTCATTTCGCTCTTTCTTTCTTTTTCTCTTGGCTCGCCGGCGGAATCCGCACCGGCAAGCGTCATGTTTATCCCGCAGAGATCGAAGACGAAAACATCTTCGCCCCCTGCTGTTGGCGTGTGTGATCCCCAATCAGCCGCCATCAGGATTCAGGAAGAAACATGAAAAATCGAGGGCTGTTCCGGCAGAGAACAGTCTTCGATGTAAGCGTACACAATTTACAAATGATTGATAAATGGAATGGGTTTTTTTGTCGAAAAAGTGTAAACAGTTTGGCATAAAACTTCAATTTGCGTTCTTTAATCTCAGCAATTTTATTTATCGCTGTGTTACATTTCGTTAACAATCCGAATTATTACATTTCGTTAACATTCTGAATTGATCATCTCAACAATCTGAAATTCGGCATCAGCAGCATCATTTTCTCCTGCAAGATGACAGATAATATTCACCCTGCATTTCCCTCTGCACCGCAATAGAACAAACGTGCCAAACACTTCGAAGCCCTCCTCTCATAAAGTCAGAAATTCCACCGTTCAGAAACAGGAAAAAGCCTTGTCATCGACACGGTCTCCCCGCGTACGAAAAGATTGAAGATTGAGGCGCCGCTTACTGATTCGATTCATGCGTCATTTCGTCTGCAAGATCATGAATGCCGGCATGCCGGCTAACAATCCCCTTTCACCTTTAATGCAACACGCAGGAAATCAGGTAAAATGATTCCGTACGCGGCATAAGGAATGCCGATCGAATAAACGCGAAAATGCATGAAGAACCGATCGATTATCGAAAACATGTCCTTCAGAGTTCGCACATCCAATCAGACATCGGACCCGCATTCCCATCGGTTTGTCATGCCTGACGATCTCTTCCCTGCAAACAGGACCAGACACATTCAGTCGTTTATCCTACGATCGCGTGCCTGCTCTTCTTTGTTCGATCGCATTCTTCTGCCCTTCTCAATTTGGAAAGCGAGATTTGATATGAAACCCTATTCCTATTACGAAGTCTGCGCCATGACTCCCCCTGTTGCCATCGGCGATCCAATGACCAATGCCAAAGGCATTCTTGAACTATGCAAAACACTTCCCCAGTCGACTCGTCTTGTTGTTACGCCTGAACTGTCTTTAACCGGCTACACATGCCAGGATCTGTTTTTTGAATCGCTCCTGCAGAAGAAATCGCTCGAAGCGCTTGAGTTTCTCTGCGACAATCTTCCTTCGCATCAGGCTGTTCTTGTCGGACTTCCGCTCAGTGTGGAAAACCATCTCTACAACGTAGCGGCATTTATC
>CAOKFJ010000157.1 GCA_948467695.1 uncultured Allobaculum sp.
TCTGTTTCATCCATCTCTTCAGGCTGACCATACGGCATGCGCGGCGGGCGTTTTTTCTGAGGCGTTTGATCAGGATTTTCTTCGTCATCGAAATCTTCTTCGCTCCACATGCGAAGTCTGGTAAAAAAGCCCGGATTGCTTTCTCTTTTCGCTTTTCGCTCTTCTTTGGGTGCGCGATCGGCAAGCAGATGCTTCCACCAGCGCCATCCAGTCAGCACAACCGAAATCACGAAAAACGCAAGCGCGAAAATCACAGCGCCGGCTCGCGAGAAGAACATCGACAGCACGCCGGCAAGCATCGCGCCAAACAGACCGCATGTGCTCGTAAAGCTCATCGTTGAAAATTCGCCAAGCGAGGCGATCACCGCGCTGAGCGCATACATGGCGTTGTTGTCTCTAGTCAGTGCGATGCCAAACGACAGCATCCAGAACAGACCGAAAAAAACAAAACCGATTATGACGCGCCTGGGGATTTTCGTTTCACCCAGATTCCAGACGTAATTCAAGCCGACGCCCATGATCGCAAGCAGCAGGACATAAGTAAAGCTGCCGAAAAGCAGCTGCAGCACTTCCTGCATGAAACGGCCGAACATGCCGCAGGAAAACAGAATAATGATTCCCAGAATCCATGAAAGGACGACGAGAATGAACATCGTGACTTTGTTTGAAGTCCAGAGTGAAAAGGACGGCGCGCTCTTGGCGGTTGACGTTTTTTTATCTTTTTTCTCTTTAGTTTTCTTGGCAGCCATAGCCCCTCCTTTTTTGACTTTCTTGCATTCAGCTTTTCAAAACCTCTCAAATGCCGAAAATTCATACAGAACAGTTGTCTGGAGCACTTAAGAGAGACAATTCATGTTCTGATATAATACACCAGACAGAAACAGAGAAAAGCCGGCTTTTGGATTCACGACGAGTGTGTGACCAAAAGTCGGCTGAATTTTTATTCTGTGTTTTCTGGTCTCTCTTTTTACAGCGTGGAAAGAGAGTTTTTGGGATTGATCTCCATGATAACCGGAAGAATCATCGGACGCTTGGCCGTCTGTTTGAAAACATATTTTGCGACGCGGTCGCGGATGAGCGCACGGCATTCCATATTTTCGTATTTGCGCTGATCAACCATTTCGCGAATCGTATCTTCCATGATGCGGATGACTTCGCGTGTCAGATACTCGGCATCGCGCACATAAACGAGTCCGCGTGTCTGGATATCCGGTCCGTTGACGATTTTCTTCGTCTTGAAATCAAGGCCGATTGCTAAAACCATGACACCGTCGGTCGACAGGATTTCGCGGTCTTTCAAAACGACACCCGCCATATCCCAGTTGGAATTGCCGTCAATGAGCGATTCATGCAGTTCGATTTCTTCTCTGCCGGGCTGCAGTTCGCCGTTGATGAACGTAGCGATTTCGCCGTTGTCGAGAATAACGATGCGCTCGCTCGGGATGTTCATCTCCTCGGCAAGCATCGCGTTGGCGCAAAGCATGCGGTATTCGCCTTTGATCGGCACATAGTATTTGGGCGCTGTCATGAAGATGACCATTTTAAGGTCTTCTTTCGAGGGATGCATGCCCAGTACATTGCGGTCGATTTTGACGATTGTGCCCTGGCGCTTGTAAATGTCGTTTTCCATGTTCTTGAATTCTTTTTCGACACCGGGAACAAGCGGGGTGGCAACGACGATGACATCATCGTCATGGAATTCAACGTCTTCCACTTCATTGTTGGCGATGTTGGACATCTGCTGGAAAAGCGCGCGTCCCTGACCGGAAATGATCACGACAACATCGTCGCAGGATCCGATCTGGTCATTGGAGACAACGAGTTCGCTCGGCACGGCATCGGTGATGCTTTCCAGACCGGCGACAAGTTTGCGCAGTTCGGGAGAGTAGAAGCAGATTTTGCGTTTGCGTTCAACGCAGCAGCGGATGATTTCCTGAATGCGGTAAACAGACTGTGTATAGATTTCCACAAACACGCGCTGATGTTCATGTTCATCCAGCACTTTCTCAAAATAGGGGGTGACACGGTGATTGGGCGATGTGTGCAGCGCGTGCTCCGCGCCCTTGGAATCCTGAAGAAGGATCATTACACCGTCGTTTTTGAATTTTGTCGCGAATGAATAATCACCGCGGTACGCCTGCGACATATCGTCGTAATCGGCGATGAATTCGCCGGAGTAGACGATGTAGCCGTGCTGTGTGCGAATGCCAAAGCCATACGTCTGCGGATAGGAATGGGTCACCGGGAAGAAGACAACCTGGCGTCCGCCGATTTTCTTTGTATCGCGACGTTTGACGGTTTTGAGCTTGACGCCGGTGATCTTGTTTTCCTTAAGCAGATCGGCGACAACGCCCTCGGTAAACGGCGTTACATAAATATCCGTTTTGATTTCTTTGAGCAGATAGGGCAGCGCGCCCATGACGTCGTCATGGCCATGGGTGATCAGAACGCCCTTGATCTGATCTTCGTGTTCTTTTAAATAGCTGAAGTCGGGAACGATGCACTCGACGCCCAGGCTCGATTTGTCATTGGGGAACTTAAGTCCGCATTCCACAATATAAATATCGCCGTCGATCTCGATGACCGTCAGGTTTTTTCCATCTTCATCCAGACCGCCTAAAGCGTAAAGGCGAACGACTTCGTCTTTTTTCAGTTCGGGTTCAACTTGCATAACAACCTCCGCAAGAGTCTTGCGTTTCTTTATTACATACCATTATATCAGAGGGCGCCTATTCGCCGACCTTTCGACCGTTGAGAGAGAATGTGTGCACATCCGTAATCTCGACATCGACCAGATCGCCCTCATGAATGTTTTCGCCGGTGAAGTTGACCGGCATGCCATGCTGGGAATATCCCGCAAAGACATTGGGATTTTTCTTGCTTGGCCCATCGACCAGAACCTGAACCGTCTGTCCCAGATACTTCTGATGGTTTTCAAGCGCGAGCTGATTCCATAAAGCATTCAGGCGGAACAGACGCTCTTTCTTCGTTTTCTCTTCGGTTTCGTCTTCCATGCGCGCGGCGGGCGTTCCCGGACGCGGCGAGAAGATGAACGTAAAGGCGTTGTCAAAGCGACACTCGCGGACAACGTCCAGGGTATGTTCAAAGGCTTCATCGCTTTCACCGGGGAAGCCGACGATGATATCCGTCGAAATCGAGCATCCCGGCACACGCTCGCGAATCGTATTGAACAGATTCATGTATTCAGCGCTTGTATAGCGGCGTCCCATGCGGCGCAGAATCTCGTCATCGCCGCTCTGCAGGGGAAGATGGATGCATGGCATGATGTTGTCATAGCGCGAGATGACATCGATCATTTCTTCCGTGAAATCCCACGGATGGCTTGTCATGAAGCGCACGCGCTCGATTCCGGTTTTTGCGGTTTCTTCAAGCAGTCCGGCAAAATCCATCGCGTCTTCAAGATCTTTACCATACGCGTTGACGTTCTGGCCGAGCAGCGTGATTTCGCGATAGCCAAGTTTTTTCAGTGTGCGCACTTCATCGAGAATCGCGTCGGCTTCACGCGATCTCTGTCTGCCGCGTGTGTAGGGCACGATGCAGTACGTGCAGAACTTGTCGCATCCGTACATGATGTTGACAAGACCTTTGTATCGTCCCTGACGGTGTTCAGGCAGTTCTTCATAAATTTCGCCCTCGCGCGAATACACTTCAACGACTTTTTCGCCGTTCATCGCGCGTTCGATATACGCGGGCAGTTCGGCAAAGTTATGCGTGCCGAAGATCAGATGCACCCACGGGTATTTTTCAAGGAGCGTGCGGGTGAAATGTTCTTCCTGCACCATGCATCCGCACACACCGATAATGGTGTCGGGTCTGGCTTTGAAATGTTTTTTATGCGATCCGACTTCGCCTAAAACGTTGTTGGACGCATTTTCGCGAATGCCGCAGGTGTTCATCAAAATAACATCGGCCTCGCTGGCGTCTGCTGCCGCCGTAAAGCCGCAGGCTTCAAGAATACCGGAAAGATTTTCCGAATCACGCTCGTTTGCCTGGCAGCCGTACGTGGAAATAAAATAGGTTTTTCCCGCGCCGATCGCTCTCTGCTTTTCGGTAATGTTCAGACCGCGAATGGTCGGGGAATGTTTTTCAATGCGTCTGCCGGCCTGTTTCTGGTCAGGCAGATGCCATGTATCTCTGATTCGAATAGTCATGTATTTCTCCCTGGGATATCTCCCGTTTCTGTTTTTCTATCTGTTTCTATTTTTATATACGGATGTATATTCAGATTCTGTTCAATTGCTTTGTTCTGTTCGGACAGTCTTCACTCTTAACCAGAAATGACTGTCGTCCCTATAGATTGTATATGGCAAAGCTGTCTTTGTCGGCAACGATGTTCCAACGCTTTTCCCTCTTATAGATGCCTTGTGCATGCGCGGTATACCTTCTCGCAGCCGATGCGTTCTTCCCTGCGCACAAAGCATACGCGAGTCACAGCGAGACGGGGGCATTCGTGCAATCCGTGCACCGTGCTTTACGAAATGTTCGAGAAGACGCTACGACAAGCATAAACGAAAAAACCGCCGTTGGGCGGTTTTATTATTTCGCTATTTCCTGTGCGCGGACTTCACGAATTACGTTCACTTTGATCTGTCCGGGATAAGTCAGTTCAGATTCAATCTTGTCACGAATCGCCCGGGCCATTTTAACACATGCAGTGTCGCTGACCTGTTCGGGAACGACCATGATGCGAATCTCACGGCCTGCCTGAATGGCGAAGGCGTTCGATACACCATCAAATTCATTGGCAATCTTTTCGAGGTTTTCCAGACGTTCAATGTAAGCCTGAGCCGATTCCTTGCGCGCACCCGGACGGGCTGCGGAAATGGTGTCGGCGGCAATAACAAGGTGGGACGTCAGGAACTTCGGTTCGGTATCGCCGTGATGAGAGGCGATGGCGTTGAGTACGATTTCCTTTTCTCCGTGTTTTTTGCAGAATTTGTAACCGAGGTCGACGTGGCTGCCTTCCTGCTGATCGATATTCAGAGCTTTTCCGATATCGTGCAGAAGACCGGCACGTTTGGCCATGTGCTGGTTCAGCCCCAGCTCGGCTGCCATGGTTCCGGCGATCAGAGCCACCTCAATGGAATGCTGAAGAGCATTCTGGCCATAGGAGAAGCGG
>CAOKFJ010000158.1 GCA_948467695.1 uncultured Allobaculum sp.
GTTGCCAAACAGAGAAGCTCCGAGCAATGAGTAATCAAAGCTCGGAGCTTTTTCTTTTTGTTTAGAAACAGATGTTTTCGAATATCTCTTCATTAGAAAATGTTCCGAAAAAGATAAAACGGAGTTTGTCTTGATGTAATAAGCGACAGTTAAATTACAAACAAGTAAAATCCATTTTTTGAAAGAGGAAGATTGAAATGTTGAAAGCACGAGAACTATCCGGATTGGAATTTGAAGACTTTGCAAAACAGCATTCTCTCCAGAATTTATGGCAGTCGCCAATGATGGCAGCGATGCAGAAAGACTGCGGTAAGACAACGGTGTATGTGGGTGTCTTCGATGAGAATTACCCTGAAGAGCTTATCGGAGCTAGCCTGTTCATATATGAACCTGCTCATTTTGGAATGCGCATGGTGCGAAGTCCGCGCGGTCCGCTGATGAGGCAATGCGATGAAGAAACCATGACTAGCGTACTTGAAGCGTTTGTTTCTTATTTGAAAACGAAGAACGTTCTCTACTGGAGAGCGGATCCGTATATTCCCTATCAGCATCACGATCTGCAGGGAAATCCGGAAGGTAGCGTAGAGAAGACGATTATCGATGTGTTTTCCAAAGCTGGATTTCATCATGATGGATTCACGATCGGTCTTGATCCGACACAAGAGCCGCGCTGGATGCACGTTGTCAATGTAAGCAAAGAGGAACCGCTCAATCTGCTTGATCAGTTTAGTCGCAAAGCTCGCCGCAATATCAAAGCGGCGCAAGAGATGAGTGTTCAAATTCATGAGCTGGATGAAAGCACTCTTGATATTGTCGATCGGATTCTGGAAGAGACAAGCCGGCGAAAAGGGTTTGTATGGCGGGATCACGACTATCATCGGCGCTTGTACCGCACTTTTGCGATGGATGGCGCGATGAAGTTTCTCTGTGCCTCGATCGATTTAAAGCCCTATCGTTCAAGACTTGAAGCGGATCGCAGCGAAGCGTTAAGCATGCTGAGAGAAACGGAAGAACATCTGCTTGAGATGCCATCAAAGAAAATGCTCAATCGTCGAGCGGCTTTGGAAGATAAAATACGAGCGCTCGATAAAAGGATCGATCACGCAAGAGAACTCGCAGACAAAGATGACGATCATCAGATTATGCTTGCGGCAGGACTGTTCTTTACATATGGAGATGAAGTTTTGTGTTTGATGAGCGGAGAGAGCGAAGGGGCTGAAGAGTTCTTTGGCTTGTACGCGCTACACTGGCATATGATGAGATACAGTCTCGAACACCAGAAAAGCCGATACAACTTTTATGGAATCTCGGGGGATTTTACTCCAGACGCCCAGGATGCCGGAGTGTTTTCATATAAAAAGGGTTTTGGAGGAGAAGTGATCGAACTGCCAGGAGTTTTTGAGCGTCCGATCGCTAGAGGACGGTATGCGGCATATCGTCTCCTAAAGAAAGTCCGTCAGATCGTCTAGCCAGACGAATTTTGCAGGAGGGAATTCATTCGCCAGAGAAATCAATAGAAAAACAGACAGGCAGCTCTTGCGACCATGCGGATACACGTTGCTGCCTGTCTGTTTTGTATACGTGAATTATAGAAGTGTATCTTGTAGAGGCGAGATATGAAGCTGCCGAAGAAATGAGAAATGACAGTATGGCAGCAAGCCGATACTTTACTCGTTCAATGCTTTCATCATCGTCCTATAGTCCTCTTCAAGGATATAGACCGTTACGTTGCCTTCCGGGCAGGTGAAATCAGCTGTTCCGTTCTCATCGGTCACGACTTTATGATCCGGCCAGTTGATGTCAACAAACGTTCTGTTCGCAAGGGACAGGTCGTCAATGCGTCTGGATTTCCAGTCGCCGATCGAGGCGATAACGATTACGGGATGTTCCCCGGGGGCAAGCCAGCATGTTTTGTGCGGATCATCATCATTGAAATCGACGATGTCTCCCGAGAGCAGATTTTTACGGATCCAGATCATTTTTTCCAGATTAGGCACGGGCTGTTTCTGATCGTGAGGTATGCCGTAAAGATCGCCATAGAAGACGCAGGGATATTTGCAGTCGCGAAGCAGAAGCAGTGTATAGCTGATCGGTTTGAACCAGTCGTCTACCCAGGAGTACAACGCCTGTCCGGGCTGCGTGTCGTGGTTGTCGCTGAAGACGCAGGCATATTCGGGTTCGCGCTGAGCGAGAGTGCCGTCAAATACTTTACGCAGATCGCTTCCCTGCGCATTTGTGGAAATCTGACTGAGCCTGTAGTGAAGAGGGACGTCGAAGAGAAGCATGCAGTGTCCGCTGTCTTTGAGATACTGCACAAGTTCGTTTGTATCAGCGCTCCAGTATTCGCCTACAGCGAACTCCGGGTGATTTCCATATTCTTTCATCTTTTTCAGCCACCCAAGATAGAAGCGGGCATCAATGCTTTTGATGGCATCCAGGCGAAAACCGTCTACACCGGAAATGTCGGTATACCAGATACCCCAGCGATACAGTTCTTCGACGACTTCTGGGACGGAAAAATCGATGTCGTTTCCCATGATGTAGTCGAAGTTTCCCTGTTCGTTGGATACACGATCAGACCATTCTTTTCCCTCGAATTTGAGGATATGGTTCTGACCGTTGTTCTGGTCAAAATCGGTGCCGGTAAAATGCGAGGCGTTCCATTCAAAATCAGAGTACTTGTTATTCCTTTCCGGAAAGGTGAATCTGGTCCACACCTGTACGTCATAGTAATCACCATCATGCTGCATGCGGTTGTGTCCCTGCACATTGACCGCTCGTGTATGCTCCGTCTGATCGCCGCCCATCATATGGTTGAGGACAATGTCCGCGAGTACGCGAATGCCTTGTGTATGGAGAGCTTTGATCGATTCAAGATATTCTTCCTTTGATCCGTATTTGGTTTCCACACTGCCTTTTGAACAGAATTCACCCAGATCATAATGGTCATATACACCATAGCCAACATCGTATCCTCCGCCGTTTCCTTTATAGGCAGGCGGCATCCATACCATTGTCACTCCCATGTGCGCTAGATGCTCGGCATCGCGAGAGAGGTCGTTCCAAAGTTCATGGTTCTCATCGAGGTACCATTCAAAGTACTGCATGAGGGTTTCGTTCATAATCTGATTCTCCTTTGATGGACAGATTTTATGTCATCGGGATTTAGTTCGGAATTGTTTTACACAGTTTTTTGTGACAATCCAATAATATTCCAAAACCGATCTGTTTCGGATTGGAAAATCACCTGCGTTTAGAATGCGCTATGCTGTTTGGAATGGCGCGGACGCTGCAATCCAATATCCGGCATGGATTTGAATAGTGATCTGTCAAAATTGTCCCATTGCCTGTATGTATGGTGCGTTTGTTGCAATCGGGCGGGGAATCCGTCAAACTATGAAAACAGAAATCAGCAATAGATATTCAGAAATACAGAAGACGATGCGTCTTTTTCAAATTGCAGAAAACAGGCGCAGGGGATCATGAAGAAAAGAGGATGGCGATGAGAAGTCAGTATGCCGCAGGGGATACCTTTGACAGAATAGAGACAGGAGCTTTGCGGCGCGTATGAAAAAAACAGTAAAAGAATGGGCTGCATTTCTGGTGATTCTGTTTGGCGCATGGACGCTTCTTGCGTTGTGTATGGATAATGCGCTTGTCTGTCCCGCGCCATGGCAGACATTAGAACAGATGCTGATACAAGTGCAGAAGCCGACGTTCTTTCTTACAATCGGCACGACCATTCTTCGAGCCATGGAAGCCCTCGGACTATCCTTTATAGTCGGGGTTCTGGTCGCTTTTGTGTCGGCGTTTTATTCGTGGTGCAGCGGTTTTTTCAACCGCCTTGTATCGCTTGTCCAGACGGTTCCAAACGTCTGCTACATTATTCTTCTTCTGTTCTGGACCAGTCGTGAACAAACCGTTGTTCTGACCGGTTTCTTCCTGCTGTTTCCGCTGATCTACCGCACGATTTATGAAGAACTGCTGAGTTTGCAGAAACGCTTTGAACCGGTGTGGACGATTTATCCGCAGCCTGCGTGGGTGCGCATGGTAAAAATCTGTCTGCCAATGCTTAAACCAGCTTTTCTTTCTGCGCTCAAAAGCGCTTCGTCGCTGGCGTTCAAAGTCTGTGTAACCAGCGAAATCCTGACCGGGATAACGCCCGGTATCGGCAGAAGTCTGCAGACCGCGCGTCTGGATCTCAATCCTGCAGGCGTTCTTGGATGGAGCATCTGGCTGATTCTGCTTGTCTTTATTTTTGAAAAACTCTGGAACGCGCTTATCTCGTTTGTGTTTGGCGAGTGATTTCGCTTTCCTTTTTTACATACTGTGCATTGTCGTGCCAAATCGGAATTGATCGCAAGGCGATGTGCTTAAATATCTAAGATTATCTGCGTTCTCTATGAGATGCACAGCTGAATCAAATCTTTGTTCGGTTCGCGCAGTGAGCACTGTGCTTTTCGGTATGCGATCCGCTAAAGAGAAAAGGAGAAATTATGCCTCTGGTTTCCATTCTTGTCCCGGTATACAACGTGGAAAAATACCTCGATCGCTGCATGGAAAGTCTGCTTGGGCAGACAATGCCTGATCTGGAAGTCATTCTGATCAACGACGGCAGCACGGATAGTTCGCCCGTAAAAGCGGCAGAATATGTCCGCAAGGATCCCCGCGTCCATTTGTATTCATACTCGAATTCGGGCATATCCAAAACGCGCAACCGCGCGCTTTCTAAAGCATCGGGCAAGTATGTAATGTTTGTGGACAGCGATGATTTCGTGGAAAAAGACATGCTTGAAACGATGATCAAAGAAATGGAAGCGAGAGATCTGGATGTGATTCAGTGCGGCTTTGTCATGGATTTCGGTCCGGTTCCATTTTTCCGTCAGAACACCGGACGCGTGGATTTCACGACTGTTGAAGCTATGCATGCATTAGTGAATGAAAAGCGTCTCAACAACTATCCATGGGGAAAACTGTATCTGCGTTCCTGCTTCGATAATGTCCGCTTTCCGGAAAATCTGCCGGGATTTGAAGATACCTGCACGATTTTTCAGGCGATCGCCAACAGTCGCAAAACCGGAACGATACCCAACCGCTTCTATCACTACGTACAGCGCAGCGG
>CAOKFJ010000159.1 GCA_948467695.1 uncultured Allobaculum sp.
GGAATCCCCATGCTCGCCAGCCACTCCGTACAGGAAGTTATGGACCTTGCCGGTGTTGCACACCTTTCCGCTATCAAAGCACACACTCCGTTCCTGCACTTCTTTGACGGATTCAGAACTTCTCACGAAGTTGACAAGATTGAAGTATTCGACACAGACAACTACAAAGATCTGATCGACTACGAAGCTCTTGCTGAATTCAAAAAGAATGCTATGCAGCCTCACACAAACCCTGTTACACGCGGTGCCAACGAAAACGATGACATCTTCTTCCAGGGTGTTGAAGCTCGTAACTCTCATTACGCTGCTGTTCCTGCTATCGTTGCTGACTACATGAAGAAAATCAGCGAGATCACAGGACGCGAATACGCTCCGTTCACTTACTACGGTGATCCCGAAGCTGAAAACATCATTATCGCAATGGGTTCTGTAACTGAAACAGCTAAAGAAACCATCGACGAACTCAACAAAAACGGCGAAAAAGTCGGAATGGTTAAAGTTCACCTGTTCCGTCCGTTCTCCTGCAACAGTTAAGAAAATTGCTGTTCTTGACCGTTCCAAAGAAGGCGGCGCTCTTGGCGAACCTCTGTACCTCGATGTTATCGCTGCTCTCAAAGGCAAAGACATCGAAATCATCGGCGGACGCTATGGTCTCGGAAGCCATGACACTGCTCCGAAACACATCAAAGCTGTATTCGATCACCTCAAAGGCGAAGAACTCAAAAACGGCTTCACTCTCGGTATCGTTGACGATGTAACCAACACATCCCTCGACTTCGATGACACATTCGTTATCGATGACGGAAAAACAACCGAGTGCCTGTTCTGGGGTCTTGGATCCGACGGTACTGTTTCCGCTAACAAATCGTCCATCAAGATCATCGGTGACAACACTGACATGTACGCTCAGGGTTACTACGCTTACGACTCCAAAAAAGCTGGTGGTGTAACTCGTTCCCATCTGCGTTTCGGTAGCGAACCTATCCACAAAACGTACTACATCAACAACGCCGACTTCATTTCTGTTTCCCTGGATTCCTACATGTTCAAGTATGACCTGGCTAACAACCTGAAAAAAGGCGGAACCTTCCTGCTCAACACTTCCTTTGACAAAGACGAAATCGTTAAGCACATGCCTAACCGTCTGAAAAAGGAACTTGCTGACAAAGACGCTAAATTCTTCATCATCGACGCTAACAAAATCGCCGGTGAAATCGGAATGGGTCGTCGTACCAACACAATCCTTCAGTCCGCATTCTTCGCTCTGAACCCGCAGATTCTGCCCTACGATGTAGCTGTTGATCTGATGAAGAAAGCAGCTAAGAAATCCTACGGCAAAAAAGGCGACGAAATCGTACAGCTCAACTACAAAGCTATCGATATGGGTAAAGACGGTCTGGTTGAAGTTGCTGTTGACAAAGACTGGTCCAACCTCCCCGTTTCCGAACTGCGCACTCCCACAGGCGATGCTTACTGGGATGAATATGCAGCTCGCATCAACGGTCTTGAAGGCTACATCATGCCTGTTTCCTCCTTCACCAAACATGGTGTTCTCGATGGAACAATGCAGAACAATGCAGCATTCAAAGAAAAACGTACTATCGCGGTTAAAGTTCCTGAATGGGATCCCGAAAACTGCATCCAGTGCGGATTCTGCTCCTTCGTGTGCCCGCACGCTACAATCCGTACATTCGCTCTGACTCCTGAAGAAGTTGAAAAAGCTCCGATGGAATTCGAAACTCTGCCTCTGATGGGCAAACCCGGTACTGATCTGCGTTTCCGCGTTCAGGTTTCTCCCTCGAACTGCGTAGGCTGCGGTCTGTGCGTATCCGAATGCCCGGGCAAAAAAGGCAACAAAGCGCTCAAGATGGTTGACGTTAACTCCCAGCTCGCTCTTGATCCGCTTGCTGACTACCTGTTCAAAGAAACAGAATACAAAACAGATCTGTTCCCGAAATCCACTATCAAAGGATCTCAGTTCCAGATGCCTTACTTCGAAGTACCTGGCTCCTGCCCCGGATGCGGTGAAACTCCGTACTACCGTCTGGCTTCCCAGCTCTTCGGTAAAGACATGCAGATCTCTAACGCTACAGGATGCTCGTCCATCTACTGCGGTGCCAACCCCTCCACTCCGTTCGTAAAAGACAAAGATGGAAACGGAACTGCATGGGCTAACTCCCTGTTCGAAGACAACGCTGAATTCGGTTATGGTATGGCTCTTGCCAACAACCTTAACAAGGCTAAAGTTCTCCGCACTATGGAAAACAACCTTGATAAAGTTGCTCCTGAACTGAAAGAAAAAATGGAAGCTTACATCGCTGCCGGCAATGACCGTGACAAACAGCGTGAACTCGCTCCCGAAATCAAAGCACTCGTTGCTGCTGCTGACTACGACGAAGACGTTAAAGCACTTGCTGAAGCTGACCTCGTAGACAAATCCAACTGGATCGTTGGTGGCGACGGATGGGCTTACGATATCGGATACGGCGGTGTTGACCACGTTCTCGCTAACAACGTTAACGTAAACATCCTCGTTCTGGATACCGAAGTTTACTCCAACACTGGTGGACAGGCTTCCAAATCCACTCCGAGATCTTCCGTAGCTAAATTTGCTGCTGGCGGTAAAACAACTGCTAAGAAAGACCTCGGTCAGATCGCTATGACATACGGACACGTTTATGTTGCTTCCGTCTGCATGGGCGCTGACAAGAATCAGACTCTTAAAGCCTTCCGCGAAGCTGAAGCTTACGACGGACCGTCCCTGATCATTGCTTACGCTCCTTGCGCAGAGCACGGTATCAAAGGCGGACTTGGCAACCATCAGCAGGTTCAGAGAGACGCTGTTGAATGCGGTTATGTAGATCTCTATCGCTACAACCCGGATAACAAAGAACAGCCTCTGACTGTTGACAGCAAGAAGGAACCCGACTACTCCAAGATGGAAGCCTTCATGCTCAAAGAAGCACGTTACGCTCAGCTTGCTAAACTCAAAGGCAAAGAAGAAGCTGACAAGATGTTCGCAAACGCTGTTGAAGATGCGAAACGTCGCAGAGCTCGTCTCCTTGCTATCGAAAAAGAAGGCCTCTAAGCCGACTGTTTCCGTTTAACAAGACGTAACACCTGAATCACAAATGAAGCTGTCATCCTCGCGATGGCAGCTTTTTTTCTGGTTTTGAGTTTGTGTGGGTGCGATCCGAACCATTTGTTTCGACTGTCCGAGTACGAATGGAGATCAAGCGATTGATGATTGTTCATATTCCTTTCGTCGAATTGAAATAGAGCGTATAGGTGCAATACAGGGAAATGCACAAGAGTATCCCATTTTGAGTCGAGATTGAGTATGATGAATTACGTATTTCCCGAAACAGGGAATCAGTATCTTTCTGATCACCAGAAAAACGGCTTTCAGCCGGCAGACAAGATCCGCCAGAAATCAGGTTAATGCTTCAGAGGCGATTAGTGATCCAGATCATTCAGGATTCAACATTCTTTAATATCTGTTCATAGGTATTGGAGTATACAACCAGTGGAGAATTTCCTGTCACCTTGTTGCTCTGTCAAAACCAGTCAGCCCTCATTGACGAGAGGGTAGAGCAGAGCGTTTGCCGGATGGGAATGCGGACTTTAAGAAAGGGCTCATAATGAAACATTCATATACTTCGCTGCTCGCGGCAGCGCTTGCGATCGCACTTGCTGGATGCTCGGCACCAAACCAGACCAGCACGTCTTCAGCGGTAACCAATACAACCGAACAGTCTTCAAAGGCTTCTTCTGACAGTAAAGAAAGCCAGAACGATAGCTCTGCGCAGGCTGTTGATTCAGAAACACCGGGAACACCGGTTGAGAATGATGAATCTGCAGAAAATGATTCTCAGAATCCTCTTGCGAATATTCACCTTCCTGAAGGAACAGGCAAACGTGTTCGACTGACTCTCGATCAGGCTGTAACCAAGAAAAACAATGACGAACAGTTTGTTCTTCTGTATATGAAAGATGACTGCAGCTATTGCGCTGAGTTTGACCAGGTGCTCAATCCTTTTATCAAGGAACATCCTCTGACTGTCTACGAAGTCTCGCTTTCTCAGGCGGAAGAAATGTATTTGCCTGAAGACAAAGACACCATGCTTAATATCCTGACAGCCGGAGTGGGCAGAACACCTGCACTGTATTACATCGAGTCACAGGAAAAAGTGAATCTGCTCGATCATACCGCAGAGAACTATTCAACCAGCGGCCTGACTCAGTGGGTGGCAAAGTACGATCTCACCAGTCTGAAGTAAGAGCAAAAACAAAACCGTATGCATGTCCAATACAGCAAATGCCATTTGCATGTATTGGATTAGCTCGTTCGCCAAGGACGTTGGTTCGAGCATTCAGTGATATTGATGATTACAGCATCGTTTCTTATTGAAGAAACGGTGCTTTTTTTGATGAGATGTCTTTGGGTGTTCATCAACAAATCAATCCACGGTTTAATCGGAACACGAATGCCAGATTCTCGAATTTGCCGGTTGGGAGTATGAATATTCGATGTTGCACAAAGTGGTTCAATGGTTGATTATTCTGAAATCATTGTTTTACGTATCAGCAGAAAATTGCGTTAGATACATCGAATAATGTTTATGGAAAACGTACATTGTTTTTGTATTGTGGATGAATAGTGAAAATATCTTGAAATGAACAAAAAACATATTGCGAAAAGTTTAAATTAAAAATTTGATAATTATTTTGCAATCTCTAAAAGACGAAAAACGTACTGAAAGCGCTTTATTTAGAAATCCACTTTCTTTATACTAAACATAGGTCTGTTCGACCAATTTTCCGTTTTCCAGTAATTCGGGCAAATTTCATCGGAAAACGGATAAGAGAAAGGAAGGATTTTGTGAAATTTCACAAGCAGTTAGCTGTCCTGGCTCTGACCTCGGCAACAACTTTCGGTTCAGTCATTACTGCACTGCCGTCAGTTGTTCATGCTGAAGAAACAGCGGCAGCAGATACTGCGATCACCAAAGTTGAACAGGGTGATTCGAAGAACATTGTCAACATCACTTTCCAGAACGGAAACCAGGGACGTGTGACATTCCTCGAAGAAGGAATTTTCCGTTACAACATCGAT
>CAOKFJ010000160.1 GCA_948467695.1 uncultured Allobaculum sp.
GCGGGGTATTCCTCATCCAATCTATCAAAGCAGCTCGACAAGCTCGCTTTGTATTCAGAACATCTGTCCATGGCGGATGTGCAGGCGCTGACGACAGTGGAACCGACGCAGAACGTCTTCAAAATGACCGACGCCCTGTTTGAAAAAGACAAAGTGCGTCTGCTCGGTCTTTACCGCACGTTTCGCGAACAGAATGTCGAACCGCTTGCCATTCTCGGTCTTCTGGCGAGTCAGATTCGCTTTGTCTATCAGGTTCGCGTGCTGATGGATGAAGGAAAATCGAAAAACGACATGATGGAAATGCTGGGGGCATCGTCCGGTCGTATCTGGAACTCCATGCGAAACGCCGGACGTTTTCGAGCCGATCAGCTGCTTGATCATCTCGCGTGGCTGAGCCGTCTGGATGAAAGCATGAAAAGCGGAAAAGTCGACAAGGACACCGGTTTTGAAAACTTCATCCTGCAGCTGTCGGGAAAATAGATGCGAACGCCTGCAAAACTGACAACAAGCGAAAAGAGCGCCATGGTTTCGCCTTTTCTAGTATTGAGACAAACAAAAAATGCACCCGCCGATCGATGCGCGGGTGCATTTTTTGCATTCAGATGTCTTTTGATGGAAAATAAAAAACGATATCGACTCAAAAGAGCATTCTTTAAAGCAGATATCGTGTTCTTCTAGTTACTGAATGGAGTTGACAGCCTGAGCCAGTCTTGATTTCTGGTTGGAAGCATAGTTTTTGTGCTTGAAACCTTTAGCAACAGCTTTGTCGAGCTTGGAGCAAGCTACTGCGTAAGCTGCAACAGCTGCTTCTTTATCGTTTGCTTCAACAGCTTTGAGAACTTTTTTGATTGCAGTTTTCAGAGCGGATTTCTGCGAAACGTTGCGGCTTCTAGCTTTGTTATTCGTGAGAACGCGCTTTTTCTGCTGTTTGATCTGCGGCATGGTGACACCTCCTGACGTAATGCTTTGAAATTATAGCAAAACCAATTTTGCAATGCAACAAAAGGGACAATCATCAGTTATAATACTTTCCCGGAAGGAGGGCTGTATTTTGAATAAACGAATTATCTTTATGGGAACCGCGCAGATCGCTGCCGATGTTCTCCAGGCTCTGCTCGATGCAGAGGCCAATATTGTCCTTGTCGTCACCCAGCCCGACCGCAGAGCGGGGCGCAAGGGACAGATGCAGGAGTGCGAGGTGAAACAGCTCGCAAACCAGTATAACCTGCCCGTCTTTCAGCCGGAAAAAATCAGAACCGACTATCAGCCGATTATCGATGCCGATGCAGATCTGATCGTAACCTGCGCATATGGCCAGATTGTGCCCTGTCAGGTGCTTGATGCGCCGAAAATGGGATGCGTCAATCTGCATGGCTCGCTGCTTCCTTGCTATCGCGGAGCCGCGCCCATTCAGCGCGCCCTGTGGGATGGTCTGTCCAAAACAGGAATGACGCTGATGCGCATGGAAGCCGGCATGGACACCGGTGCGATTGCCGACACATGGGAAGTCGACATCGACCCCTGCGAAACTTCCACATCGCTTTTTGCGAAAATGGGAGAAGCCGCAGGAAAACTCATTGTCAAAGATCTCGACGCGCTGCTTGACGGCACGCTCGAGTTTACCGAACAGAAAGAGTGCGAGGCGACCTATGCCGCCAAGATTCTGCCTTGCGACGAGAAAATCAATCTCGACAACTGCGACTGCAAGATCTATTGCCAGATCCGTTCGCTTTCGCGCGAACCGGGCGGATATGTCATGGCGGACGGCAAGAAGCTCAAACTTCTTGAGGTTCGCTACGTGCCCGGAGAAACACCTGGAATCGGTGTGTTTGTCAAACAGGGCAAAAAGCAGTTTGCGATGGGCGGTCATGAAGGACTGTTCCTTCTTGACGAAGTTCAGCTCGAGGGCAAACCGGCTATGAAATCCGCTGACTTTGTCAACGGAAAGGGCAGAATTCTGCTCAACACGAAAGCGGGGTCTTAATTTTGGATCAGTCACATGTACGTAATTTTTCGATTATCGCGCACATCGACCATGGAAAATCCACACTGGCGGACAGAATTCTCGAACTGACCGACTCGGTGGAAAAACGCGAGATGAAGGCGCAGATCCTCGACTCGATGGATCTGGAACGCGAGCGCGGAATCACCATCAAACTCAACGCCGTTGAACTGGTGTATCACGCCAAGGACGGACAGGACTATCTGTTCCACCTGATCGATACACCGGGTCACGTTGACTTCTCCTATGAGGTATCACGTTCTCTGGCTGCGTGCGAAGGCGCGATTCTTGTCGTCGATGCCGCGCAGGGCGTGCAGGCGCAGACCATGGCGAACGTCTATCTCGCGCTTGAAAACGATCTGGAAATCCTTCCGGTTCTCAACAAAGTCGATCTGCCCTCGGCGCAGCCCGATGTCGTCAAAGCCGAGATTGAAAATCTTATCGGACTTGACTGCTCGGAAGCTGTTGAAATTTCCGCCAAATCCGGTCTGAACGTCGATCAGGTGCTCGAAGAGATCGTTCACAAGCTTCCTGCACCATCCGGCGATGTCACAAAACCGCTGCAGGCGCTTGTTTTCGACTCCGTCTATGATGCCTACAAAGGCGTTATCGCCTGGGTGTCCATCAAAAACGGCGAACTTAAGGTCGGCGACACCATTCGTCTGATGCAGTCCGGCGCAGAATATCTTGTTACCGAAGTCGGCGTGCGCACGCCCAAGATTCTCAACAAAGAGAAACTGGTTGCCGGAGATGTAGGCTGGGTTGCTGCGGCGATCAAAGACATCAAGACCGTGCGTGTGGGCGATACGATCACGCTGGCTGACGCGCCCGCAAGCGAGCCGCTTGCCGGATATAAAGAGATGCAGCCGATGGTGTATGCCGGTCTGTATCCGGTCGACAACGCCAGATACGACGATCTCAAAGAGGCGCTTGAAAAACTGCAACTCAACGATGCTTCGCTTCAGTTTGAACCCGAGACATCGCAGGCTCTGGGCTTCGGTTTTCGATGCGGCTTTCTCGGTCTGCTGCACATGGATGTTGTCGAAGAACGCCTCGAGCGTGAATACAACCTCAATCTGATCGCAACCAGTCCGTCCGTTATCTATCAGGTTCACAAGACCGACGGCACAGTAGTCGATATCGACAACCCCGCTGCGCTTCCGCCGATGCAGAACATCGACTGGATTGAAGAACCGTACGTCCGCGCGGAAATTCTCGTACCGAAAGAATATGTCGGAACCATGATGGATCTGTGCCAGAAAAAACGCGGTGAATACATAGATCTGCAGATGATTGACGATACCCGCATGGAACTGATCTATGAAATGCCGCTGAGCGAAGTCATCTTCGACTTCTTCGACCGCATGAAAAGCTCGACCAAAGGCTATGCAAGCTTTGACTACCAGTTCTCCGGCTATCGCCGAAGCGCTCTGCAGAAGCTTGATATTCTGCTCAACGGCCAGCCGGTCGATGCGCTCAGCATCATTGTGCACAAGGATTTTGCCTACAACCGCGGCAACGCGATGACGATCAAACTCAAGGATCTGATTCCCAGACAGCAGTTTGAAATTCCTGTGCAGGCTGCCATCGGAAGCAAGATTATCGCCCGTACCAACATCAAAGCGCTGCGCAAAAACGTTCTTGCCAAGTGCTACGGCGGCGATATTTCCCGTAAGAAAAAACTGCTTGAAAAGCAGAAAGAGGGTAAAAAACGCATGAAAATGGTCGGCAGCGTCGAAATTCCTCAGGAAGCGTTCATGGCGGTTCTGTCCATGGACGACGACAAATGATCCCGAGCGCATACATACACGTTCCTTTCTGCTCATCGATCTGCTCGTATTGCGCGTTCGCGAAAAACGGCAGGCTCGATCGAATCGATGCGTGGCTCGACGCGCTTGAGTCGGAAATCAGACAGACAATGAGCCCGGTGCTTCAAAAACACCCGGGCTTTCGTTTTGAAACGATTTACATCGGCGGAGGAACACCAAGCGTCCTTGATCTTGAGCAGACCCGCCGCCTGCTCTCTCTTCTTTCGCCATTCGCGTACGAAAAGACAGAATGGACGATTGAAGCCAATCCCGAATCGGTTGATCGGGATAAAGCGATGACATGGCGCGAATTCGGCGTCAACCGCGTATCCATCGGCATTGAAACGTTCAATGCAGACCGTCTGGTCGAGCTTGGCAGAGCGCACACGATCAATCAGTCCAGACGCGTGATCGTGCTTTTGAAAGAATGCGGCTTTACCCGACTCTGCGCCGATCTGATGTACGGTTTTCCGGGCGAAACGCTCGAAGAACTGAATGCGGATATCGATCGCTTTCTTGAACTGGATATCAGTCATCTGTCGATTTATTCGCTCATTCTTGAAGAGGGAACAAGACTCGCCCGACAAATCAGCGAAGACGATCTGGATGAAGATCTGACGGCGAGCATGTACGAGACGATTGAAGCGCGTCTGAAAGAGGCGGGCTATGAGCACTATGAGATTTCCTCGTACGCCAGAAACGCCGACTACGGCAGGCACAACGCGCTGATCTGGGATGATGGACAGTATTACGGCTTTGGATGGGGCGCCTGCGGACGGGATGACAGAGGACTGTACGAACATGCAAAAACGTTTGCTCAGTATCTGAATGATCCGATGGCAAAAATATATGAAGAAGAACAGAATCCGGCATTTGACGCGCTGATGACAGGGCTTCGAACAAAGTGGGGCGTGGATGTCCAGGCGTGGAATGATCGCTACAAAGATGACTTCTATTCACGGTTTGGCGTGGTTCTGAAGAAATGGAACCGACGTTTTGTGCAGAAGAACGGGCGTCTTGCGCTCAATGAAGACGGAATGGAAGTTTTAGATTCTATTCTGGTTGATTTTCTGATGGCGCAGGAATAGGATATACAAGATTCATGCGCAGCTTGCGGTTCTCCAGCCCCTGCTGGGCATCGAATGACACATACATGCATTGAGGAGGAAACAAACAATGACCAGTGCAGAAAAACAGGCTATCATCAAAGCCTACGCAGTACACGAAGGAGATACAGGTTCTCCCGAAGTTCAGATCGCGATCCTGACAGCTCGCATCAACGAACTCACAGAGCACTTCAA
>CAOKFJ010000161.1 GCA_948467695.1 uncultured Allobaculum sp.
TTTCGCCTGTGAATGCATTCTGACTCGCCAAGAAAGCATTCACAGGCTTTTCTTATGGGATACCGACATCTTTTTGAGCTAAAGTTTCAGCCTGTTTTACGCTTTTGAACTCAATTTCAAAAAGATGTGAAACTCCGTTTCAAGCGCTTTCAGACGCATTGTTGAAGGATTTAAGCGCCGATATACTCAAAATGCATCCGGAAATCGCAGTAAAGACGCAATGGCCAGCGTCTGGAAATACCCGATCCCAAACATAAAAAAGAAAGAACGAAAGGAAAAAATCTCATGTCGAAAAAGTACAGAGAGCTCGCCGAACAGATCATCGCCCTGGTTGGCGGCAAAGAAAACATCAACGACGTGTACCATTGTCAGACACGTCTTCGCTTCAAACTCGCTGACGAAAGCAAAGCCAATGACGAAGCGCTCAAAAACAACGACGGCGTTGCAAGCGTCATCCACAACGCCGGTGTCTATCAGGTTGTTATCGGCACTCATGTCGCCGATGTCTTCGAAGAAGTCGCCGATCTGGTCGATCTCAAAAATAAAAAGGCTCCTTCCGAAAACCAGCCCGAAGAAAAGAAAGGTGTCATGAACACCATCATTGATTTTGTCGCCGCTGTATTCCAGCCCGTTATCCCGGCTCTTTCCGGCGCCGGTATGGTCAAAGCGGTTCTCGCGCTGCTCGTTGTCTTCAACGTCATCACCAATACTTCCCAGACATATGTGCTGCTCAACCTCTTCGCTGACGCAGTGTTCTACTTCCTGCCGATCATGCTCGCCTTTACCACCGCGCAGAAACTCAAATGCAATCCGATTCTCGCCGTCGGCACCGCCTGCATCATGCTCCATCCCACATGGGCCGGACTTGTCGCAGCCGGCGATCCCGTCAAATTCTTCGAACTCATTCCCTTCCAGCTTTTCACTTACGCAAACAGCGTAATTCCCATTATTCTGATCGTCTTTGTTCAGAACTGGGTTGAAAAATGGCTCAACCGCGTAATCCCGAAGGCAGTCAACCTTGTATTTGTCCCGATGCTGATCTTCATCATCATGGGCACGCTTTCCCTTGCTGTTCTCGGTCCGATTGGAAACATCATCGGCAACTGGCTCGCTGTAGTCTTCAACTATCTCGCAGAAAACGCTGCCTGGGCTCCCTCGCTTCTGGTCGGCGGTCTGCTCCCGATCATGGTTATGTTCGGTATCCACAACGGTGTTGCTCCTCTTGGCGTTATGCAGATGGCCAACCTTGGCTATGATTCCATCTTCGGTCCTGGATGCGTATGCTCCAACATGGCGCAGGCTGCTGCTGGTACAGTCGTCGCTATCCGCACCAAAGCCGCTAAAGAAAGACAGATCGCTACATCCGGCGCGATCACCGCTTACATGGGCATCACTGAACCTCTGCTTTACGGTGTCAACCTTCCCAAGAAATACCCGCTCATCGCTTCCATGATCGGCGGCGCCTGCGGCGGTCTCTTCGCAGGACTCACACACACTCATCGTTTTGCCACCGGCAGTTCCGGACTCCCCGCTATCCTGCTTTACATCGGTGACAACACCATGCAGTTCTTCATCAACATCATCATCGCCATCATCATTTCCGTGGTTGTCAGCGCAGCCCTGACCTGGGTTCTTGCCGGCCACTTCGAAAAGAAAGAAGCCGCTAAAGTTTCTGAATCCGCTTCCTCTGCTTCTACAGCAATCGAAAACACCGATGAAGTGGAAACAGTTGTTCTTACTCCTGCAGCAAAACCCGAAAACGCAGTAATTCCCGCTCCTGTATCTGGAAACATCCGTCCCCTTTCTGAAGCAAAAGACGAAGCTTTCGCTTCTGGAGCGCTTGGCCAGGGTGCCATGATCGAACCTTCACGCGGCGTTGTTGTCGCTCCCTTTGACGCGACAGTCAGCGTTCTGTTCCCCACCAAACACGCGATCGGTCTGATGTCCGCTGATGGACGCGAGCTGCTGATTCATGTCGGCATCAATACCGTTGAACTCAACGGCGAACACTTCGAAGCTCACGTTAAACAGGGCGATGTGGTCAAGAAAGGCCAGACACTGGTTACCTTTGATCCGCAGGCTATTGAAAAAGCCGGTTTTCCGACCCAGACAATGGTTATCGTCACCAACTCCAATGACTTCAAATCCGTTGAAGTCGTCTCCAATCCCGAACTTTAATTCATCCCTTTCCTTACTCCCTTAAGACTTACCCGCACGTATTCCCATTCGCGTCCGCTTTTCTTCAATCGCTCGACTTGCACGACTCCCTATCTCCTTTTGGACAAGCAGTCCTTTCGCCCAAATCCACGGCTTCCTGTTTTTGAGAAAGCGGACACGAATCCGGAATTCTTGTGTGCGTGTTCTGCACCGCATCCATCTTCCTTATCCCCATATACACGAAAGGACTTTCTCTCATGTTCTATTCCGTCAAGAAACCATTTCCCGAAAACTTTCTGTGGGGCGCATCCACTTCCGCCTACCAGGTGGAAGGCGCAGCCGATCTCGACGGCAAAGGCCCCTCGATTCAGGATCTTCATAAACCGGAACATATTTCCGACTTTTCTGTAGCAAGTGATCATTACCACCGCTACAAAGAAGACGTGGCTCTGATGAAAGAGCTTGGTCTCAAAGCGTATCGTTTCTCCATCAGCTGGAGCCGCGTATTCCCCGAGGGCGCCGGCAAAGTCAACGAAGCCGGTCTGGAATTCTACAAAAATCTGATCGACGAACTGCTCTCTGCCGGCATCGAACCCTGCGTCACGCTTTATCATTTCGACCTTCCCCTTGCGCTTCACGAAAATGGCGGCTGGGGCAATCGTGAAACCATCGACGCGTTCGAACGGTATGCCCGTCTGATGTTTGAAACCTTCAAAGGCAAAGTCAAATACTGGCTGACCATCAATGAACAGAACATTATGATCAACCATCCCAACGCCATGTATCCCGGACGTGTTCCCTCACAGAAAGAGCTCTATCAGCACAATCACCACATGTTCGTCGCTTCCGCACGCGCTACGGCAGCGCTTCGCGAAATCGATCCCGAAGCGAAAATCGGACCCGCGCCCAACATCATCGCGGTCTACCCGAAATCAAGTCTGCCCGAAGACATCATCGCGGCTGACAACTGGGAAGCGATACGCGACTGGCTGTATCTCGACATGGCTGCCTATGGCCGCTATAATTCGCTGGCTAAAGCCTACCTGGAAGAAAAAGGTTACTTCCCTGAAATTGAAGAAGGCGATATGGAACTGCTTGCCGCCAACACTGCCGACTATCTGGGCATCAACTACTACTCCACCGCGACTGTCTCCGCTGCCAAAAACGATGGCCATGACCGCGCTCCGCGCAATGGCGACCAGCAGACAATGGTCGGCGAAGAAGGCGTCTTCCGCGCAGAAGAAAACCCGGCGCTTAAAGCAACCGAGTTCGGCTGGAAAATCGATCCGGTAGGACTGCGCACAACACTTCGCCGCGTATACGACCGCTACCATCTGCCCCTGCTGATTACGGAAAACGGCATCGGCGGAAAAGAAGAAATCGAAGCTGACGGCAAAGTGCATGACCGCTACCGCATCGAATATCTTCGTGTGCATTTCGAACAGGCAAGACTCGCCCTGCAGGATGGGGTTGATCTGATGGGCTACTGCCCCTGGGCATTCATCGATCTGGTCAGCACCCATCAGGGCTATCAGAAACGCTATGGATTCGTTCATGTCGACCGCGGCGAGAAGGATCTGCGCACCATGAACCGCATCAAAAAAGACAGCTTTGACTGGTACCAGAATCTGATCCGCGAAAACGGCGCAAATCTGTAAACCATAACCGCAAAATCATTCCCGAAGAAGACAGCAGGCAAACTGTTCTTCTCCTCTCTTTCCAAACGCCCGCTGCATTAATCGCGGGCGTTTCGCTTTTCCTGCGGCGATCAAAGTGTTCAAGAGTATATTTTTACCTGAAATCACCTGCAGTCTTATCCTCACTGTCATACACAATCAAATGAAAAGGAGGTCGAATGACCCAAATGACGAACACTGTGAAACACATATCCGGACTGAGTATATTTCCCGTATGCCTGGGCACAATGGGGTTTTCGCTCCATCCCAATCCTTCCAAAGCATGGGCGGTGAACTACGAGACAAGCAAAGCCATCCTCAAAGAAGCCATCGATCATGACATGAATTTTTTCGACACCGCTCCTGTCTACAGCAACGGCGCAAGCGAAGAAGCGCTCGGTCAGGCACTTCACGATCTTGATATTCCACGCGAAGATGTCGTGATCGCCACCAAGTTCTATCCGCGCTCTCCCCAGGAAATCGAACAGGGCGTATCGATGAAAGACCATATCCGCAAATGGCTTGAAGGAAGTCTTGCGCGTCTGCAGACCGACTATGTGGATATCTATTACCTGCACATGTGGGACTGGCATACTCCCGTTGAAGAAACGATTGCCGCTCTGGACGAACTGGTGCGTGAGGGAAAAATCCGCGCGCTTGGTCTGTCCAACGCGTATGCCTGGCAGATCGCCATGGCAAACGAAAAAGCCATCGCCATGAACTGCGCTACATTCTCGTTTCTGCAAAACCAGTGGAATCTGATCAGCCGCGAAGACGAAACTGAACTGCGCGACTGCCTGGCTCACTACCATATGACGGCTGTTCCTTATGCCTCGCTTGCGGCAGGAAGACTCGCCCGACCGCTTGGCACGCAGACCACCCGTTCACGTCTTGATGCGTATGGAGAGCGCAAATTCTCGACACAGAAAGAAGCGGACGCTCGAGTGATTGAAACACTTGAAGCCGTTTCGAAAGAGCTGGATGAGCCGATGAGTTCGGTTGCCCTTGCATGGCTGATCGCCAAAGGCGCCGTTCCTCTTGCCGGAGCGACCAGACCAAAACAGATTGAAGGCATTGCAAAAGCAGCAGAAATCAGACTCAGCGACGAGATGATCTTGCGCCTTGAAGAACACTATGTTCCTCATATCCTGACCGGCGTGCTCGCCGAACACACCGCCGATCAGGATCCCTATCAGGCGTATGGCGTTTACGATATGAGGTAATCATTTGATATTCCCCCGGGATTGAAGTTCAAAATTATAGATCCATAAA
>CAOKFJ010000162.1 GCA_948467695.1 uncultured Allobaculum sp.
GCCGCGGCCTCTATTCAACCCTCAGAATTACTTTTCGTAAGTTTTCTTGAGCGTCCCGGTTGGACGTTCATTTTCCGGCTGGTATTTCGACCTTGTCGAGGATCGCTTTGCATCTCGTGTTGCAGGTGGGATCAGGCTTCATGGAAAAGTGTCTGGCTTTTCTTCTGGACCAGCTTAATGCCTTGCGGCTTGTGAATGATCGTCAGCAGCTTTTGATGGCCATACTGTACCATTCAAAATGTCCTGAAGTACGCAATACCGGAAAAATCGTCCTGATCGGTTCGTAAGCTGTCCCAGATGGACTATCGCAATACTACGAGAATGTTTTTATGCATTTAAATCTTTCGCTTCACCCTGAGAGGATGACGGATCAGCAGCGGTTTCGCTGCTGTTTCTTTTTTCCTGCTCGCGTCGAAGCGAATCGGTTGATGCCTGAAACAGCGGATCATCCGCGAACCAGGTATCTTCCTTTCCATCGAGCGACGTGCGCATGGAAGAAAGAATCGATTCATTGCTTGTGTGCACAAGCGCTTCTTTCGCCTGCTCAATCGTTACAGAAACGGAAGAAGCATCGGATGCCGGCGCATTATCGCTGCCTGCCAAAGGTGCAGGCGGAACAAGAGGCCTGATGGGAAGCTCTTCGGTAATCGCTTCGTCCTCGTCATCATACTCGAACGGGATGGACGGAATCTGCGGCATGCTTTCCGGCACGGCAGGAATTCTCGCCGGAACATCTGCGGCGATCTCGTCAGTTGTGCTGTTCTGCTCTTCTGGCTCATTCGAAACAGCACTGTCAGGAAGAATCTCTCCTTCGCTCTGTATGGGGTCTTCAGAGGATGCGAAAGACATTCCGCTGTTTGCGAATATCGCTTCAATGTCCGCCAAATCCACCATGGAAAGATCGTCATCCACAGCCTGCAGACTGTTTGCGGGCTTTTCAGATGGCACTTCCCTGTCATTCTCAGTATCCGGCAGCTGCAGATCAGTATCGGTCTCTTTTTTCTCCATACACGGATTCGACGCGGCTGCAGGACTGTTTTCTTCTTTTGTTTCCGGTGCGGGATCAGCCGCTTCACTGGCGTTTGTATCCGGCGTATCCGTATCCGCCGCATCTGTATCTGTTGTGATGTCTTCAATCAGACTGACAGGCGGTATGATATCGGCTTTGTGCAGCAAAGCGGGTTTGTTCGCTTCAGGATCGATCGGAAAGCGCAGACGCGCTTTGAACAGATCGCCGTCCGTTTCAATTTCAAAGGTTCCGTTCTGGATTTCTATGAAACTTTTGACAATCGCAAGACCCAGTCCGCTTCCCGTTTCATGACGGCTCGAATCGCCGCGCACGAATCGTTCCATAATTTTCTCCGGATCGAAATCGAGAATCGTCGCGGACGTATTGCGAAAAGAAAGTTCGCATTCCGTTTCGCGCCGCACAAGCGTGATGAACACACGCGATCCGGGCAGCGAATATTTCATGATGTTGGAGAACAGGTTGTCGATAACACGGACCATCTTGACAGGATGGTTTCAAGATGACGGTCTTTGAGGGAATCTTCCCACTCGACTTCCACCTGTTCGACAAGTTCGCAAAGATCGATGCGAACTGGCTCCAGAACAATATCGCCGCTTGTCGCTTTGGTGATGTCGAGAAGGTCTTCAATCAGCGCAGTGAGGCGTCTGGAATAGTTTTGCAGATGCTTGGCGTAATGCTGAATGTCATCCATGTTAGTGGTCATGGAAATCAGTTCGGAGTAGCTCTGAATGCCCGCTACGGGAGTTTTTAAATCATGAGACACGTTGGAAATCAGCTGTGTTTTGGACACCTGACTGGACAGTCCGTCCTTCAGGGCGCTTTCATAGCTGTCCGATACATGAAGCAGCTCGTCATAGAGCGGCTGATACAGTCCGACATGATCTTCAACGACACTGGAGAAGTTGCCCTCCGCAAGCTGTTTGGACGCTGTATACACCTTCTGGAAATCTTTGGCCATTTCTTTGCCAAGCGCCACGATCATGATCACACTGCCAATAACGCAGACGACAAACGCCGCGAACAGTCCGTAAATGCCGAACATCATTGCGCCGATCAAAAGCGCAATCGCCATAACGGCGCACGCTCCCGCCGCGACAAGCGCCACGCGCACTTCCGGCGTGCTGCGGTTGTAGGGCGAAAAGCTGTCAAGAACCCATTGTTTCGTGTGCGTAATCGCCCAGTACGTGAACGTATCGTCCTGAATGAACTGCGCGCCCTTTTTAAAGATGCGCTTGAGATAGAGCGCGGTCATGGAAATAATGCTGAAAAACAGAATCCAGACCAAGAACACGCTCGCTCCGGCTGCCAGTTTGGACTGCAGCGGCGTCATCGCAAACGAAGCGTACAGAAGCTGCAGGTTTCCGCAGGCGTTTTCAATCGAGATACGCGAGGTGGCGCTGCCGATAAACGTGAACATAAGACCAAGAAGCACAATCACCAGTCCGGCTTTCATGCGGCACATGCGCACAAACGGCTTGAATTTCTCTTCCGCCGCGTACGGATACAGAAAAAGCACGAGGGCAAGAAACAGGGTGCCGTAGCGCATGCAGAAATCGATCGCGTTTTCGTTGACGTGCGATGCGATCTGCGCGATCATGCCGCCGTTTGGCGAGATGGTTTTGGGTACATAGAAACGAATCGAAAAACCGTCGGGAAGACCAAGCGAAGCGAAGTATTCGCTTCCGTATGTGTTGCGTCTTTCTTCGGGAACAAGCGAGGGATTGACAAGAATGGAATGCTTTCGCGCAAACGAGTAGTTTGGCTGAATCGCGCCGGAATACGTAATACCGCCCTCTGTCGAGCGGATTGTGTAGTCAAGCGCGCCCTCATTCTGGTGGTAGGCGTCTTTCCAGTTGTGCCGGTACTCCTTGTCTTTGTATCGAGCGATCCACGCGAGATTCGAGTCGCGTGAAAGACTGTCGGCAGAGCTTCGAATCGTATTGCCGAGGTTTTCTTCAACAAACTGGCGCACCTGTCCATCCGGATCGCCGTCAATGGTCAGCCATTCGCATCCGGGAACAATTGAACGGGCGCGGACAATTGCGAGGTTTTCAAGATCTCCGCCCAGTTTGTTGGTGAAGTTCTGCATCACGTCGTTTCCCTGAATCATGACCGTCGAGGTCAGCCGCAGAGAAAAGGCGGACAGAACGATGATTAAAAGGACAAGCAGTACACTGAAAAAACGCGTTCTATGCCTGATCACTTTCACTTAGCGTTTCTCCTTGCGCATTTTGTAGCCAAGTCCCCAGACAACCTGAATGTACTGCGGATTTTTCGGATCTTCCTCGATCTTTTCGCGCAGTTTGCGGATGTGCACCGTGATGGTTTCCGTGGAGATCGCGTCTTCTTTCCAGACAAGCTCGTAGATTTCGCTTGCGGCGAATACGCGCTCGGGATTGCGCATGAGCAGTTCGAGAATCTGAAATTCCTTCGGTGTCAGATGGACAGGATTTCCGCAGACGAAGACTTCCTTGGTGATGGGATTGAGCTGCAGATCGCGGTTGACCAGACAGGCGTCATCGGGAACATCGCGCGCGTTTTTGACTTCGAGATAGTTTTCATAGCGCCGCAAAGCCGCTTTAACGCGGGCAAGCAGTTCCATCGAGGAGAACGGCTTGGTCAGGTAGTCGTCGGCGCCGATGGTCAGACCGTTGATCTTGTCGATTTCTTCCGAGCGCGCCGAGAGGATAATGATCGGAAAATCGTGTGTCTTGCGCACTTCGCTGATCATGGACAAACCATCCATAACCGGCATCATCAGATCGACAATCGCCAGATGCAGCGAATCGTCCGCCTTTGCGATCTTGTCCAGACCATCCTGTCCGTTCGATGCGTAGATCACGTCATATCCCTGTGTGTGCAGGTAGATTCCAATCGCATCGCGAAGTCCCTTTTCATCTTCAACAACCAGAATTGTGTGTTTCATCTTCTTACTCCCTTTTCTTCTCTTTCGTTTTTCATGTATTTAAATCACAGTATTTCAAATCGGTCAGAAAACCGTATGGATTGGTCCATAAAACATCCGCATATACGATATGCGCTCGTACAGGCATTGCGCTTACTTGCCGGCTGTCTTGCAGGCATGCGCGCTGCTGTTTGCCTGGTGGTTCGAGACCATCTGCTGCGCCTGTTTGCGAAGCGCCATGCGTCTTGCTCTTTCAAGCATCAGTGTCTGCAGCGACTTGTCGCTGTACGCCTGCTCTCTTGTATTGTGAGCGATACGACGGTTTTGCGGGCTGGTGCGAATCGGCGTAAGCGTTCCGCTCATATAGCGCTGAACCATGACGATCAGGCCCACGACAAGCACGATATACAGCAGCTGTCTGGAGGGCACGGCGAGCAGTCCGATCATCACGAGCACAAAATAGAGCGCCCAGCGCGCCGCGCATGGCTCCCATTGTGTGCGTATAAGCCAGAACCATGCCGGATATGCGGCAAGCATGACCATCGTGCAGGCGCATAAAACGGTGGTAAAGCTGGAAAAATCAAAAATCGAAACCGAAGCCAGCTGTCCGGCCGCCAGACAGGCAAGCGAGCAGAGCGCGGGTTTCATTTTATATCTGGCGCACATGACCAGGAATCCGAGTGTGATTCCTGTCAGTATGCCAAATGGAATTTTGGAACCGTGAGCGGGTGAGCCTATTGAAATCAGAACATAGCTGGCGATTCCCATGCCTGTCCAGAAAAGCAGATACACCCAGGGGGCGATTTTTCTGCGGCGTTTCTTGTTGCTGACTTTTCGAGTCAATGCGATCACCTCGTTTTCAGTTTACCTGCACAACCGAAAAATAATGCTTTCATTTCCTGATGAATTTCGAAAGATTTAAGCATTTTTAACCGTGCAGGGGATTTTCACTCCCCTATTGTGCAAGATTTCGCAAATTATTTCATTTCACGCGATTGACTTAACTTGCATTACGCTTTGCATGCGGGACGATTTTTTGCCAGACATGCCTCAATGCGCAGAAAAACAAAACGTGTCCAGGGAGATTGATAAGTTCCCTTTTAGTAGACACTCCAAATATCCAAAGGAGTTCTCATTGA
>CAOKFJ010000163.1 GCA_948467695.1 uncultured Allobaculum sp.
TCGAGTCTGTCGAGTCCCTAGACATTTCGACACGATATATAGAAAACAGAAGGACAGTCAATCCGTACGCTGCGTATACGAAAAGCGGCTGAACGAATGAATCTGTAAGAAAATCAAAACAATTCGATTTCCTTTGTTCCATCTTCTACACTTTTGTATGTAAGAAACAAAGTGCCTGACCTGTTCTGCTCTTGTATATTCACCATGAAAGGAGGATCTTTATGCCGGTTCTTGATGTGCTTCATCTCCAGAAAACGTATGCGTCAAAATTCACTCATATCAAAACCGAAGCCCTGCGCGATCTGACTTTCCATGTGCAGAGCG
Organism: uncultured Allobaculum sp.; assembly: GCA_948467695.1. GTDB lineage: Bacteria > Bacillota_I > Bacilli_A > Erysipelotrichales > Erysipelotrichaceae > Allobaculum. The sequence goes on from CAOKFJ010000163.1 coordinate 325, forward strand.
GCGAGTTTGTCGCGATCATGGGCGAAAGCGGCTCGGGGAAAACCACTCTGCTGAATGTGCTTGCCGGACTCGATTCGCCTACCGGCGGACAGATTCTGGTGGATGGCATCGATCTGCACGCTCTTTCTTCCAGAGAGCGGACCGCCTTTCGGCGTAATCAGCTGGGCATCATCTTTCAGGACTACTCTTTGCTGGAGACATTCTCTCTTCGCGACAACATCGCCCTGCCGCTCAAGCTCAATAATGAAAAAAACGTGGAAATCGAAAAGAAGATCGATTCTCTCGCACGCGCTATGCGCATCGAAGCAATACTCGACAAGTATCCCGATGAAGTCTCCGGCGGACAGAAACAGCGCGCCGCTGTTGCACGCGCATTGATTACCAGTCCGCAGCTTCTTCTTGCCGACGAACCGACCGGAGCGCTCGATTCCTTTGCCTCCAGAGAACTGCTTGAACTGTTTTCGAGTCTGAGTGCGAATGGTCAGACAATCGTGATGGTGACACATTCCGCAGCAGCCGCTTCCTTTGCGCAGCGTGTGCTTGTTGTCGAAGACGGAAAGATCATTCATGAACTGCAGCGCGGAGCGCAGCCCCAGGAATCGTTCTATACACAGATCAACCGCATGCTCATGCTTTTCAGTCAGCCGGATCAGCCCGTTTCAGATCGTGAAGAGGGTTCTTCGCCGATTTTAATCACCGAGGAGATGACGCCATGAAAACAGGCCTGTACGCGCATCTCGCGTTTGAATCGCTGAAGAAAAACTACCGCCTGTCCATTCCGTTTATCGGCGGCGGCATTCTGATGGCTTCGATGCTTTACTCGATTTTATCGATGTACTCAAGCCCGGAACTTTCCGCGTCGTTTCGCGGCGAAGATCTGATCGCCTTTCTGCAGATGGGCGTTCCGATGCTTATGCTTTTCACGCTGATTTTCTTCTTCTATCTCAACAGTGTATGGCTTCGATCAAGATCGAAGGAGAACGCGCTGTTCATGGTGCTCGGCATGGAAAAGCGCCATCTCATACACGTCCAGTTTGATCAGCTTCTCATATGCGCGCTTGCGACCATTCCCGGCGGTCTGCTTGTCGGCATATGCATGGATAAACTGCTCTCTCTGCTTCTCTGCCGCATTCTTGAAGTGCCTCCGCTGCTGGGCTTTTCCATATCCTGGACAGCGATTACAGGCATGAGTGAATGGATTCTGTTCTGCTTCGCGGCACTGAGCGCATGGTCCGCGCTGCAGATCATGGACAGCGATCCGCTTAAAAATCTCAAAGGCGAACCGCACGTTGAAAACAAGATTCGCATTCACTGGTTTGGCGCTGCCTGCGGCATTCTTCTGCTTGCCGACGGATATACGCTGGCTGTAACCATACGCAATCCCATCGTCGCTTTCGCGCTGTTCTTCGTCGCGGTTCTGCTCGTTATCGCGGGCACCTATCTGCTTTTCCTCTTTGGCGCGGAAGCGCTAATCGCCCTGCTTCAGAAAGACAAACGCTACTACTATTCGCCCAGGCATTTCGTTTCGCTTTCGATTCTCAAATATCGCCTGCGCCAGAATGCCGCGGCGCTTGCCAACATCGCCATTCTCTCGACAATGATTCTTGTCACGCTTTCAACAACCGTATCGCTTGTTGTTGGGGTGCAGAAAACAGTCGAACAGATATACCCGACCGATGCGCAGTTTGTCCTTCACTCCTATGTGTACAATGATTTCCCCGCTTCCACGGATATCGAGAAAGATAGCCTGGACGCTCTTGAAAAGATGAATATTCAACCCGCAGAGAATTGGACATATGGCACAACATACGCGGTATATCAGGCAGGCTACGCAACTGAATCGGTTGTCATCATCGATATTAACGACTACAACCGCCTGAATGGAAAATCCATCTCGCTTGAAGACGACGAACTCCTTCCCATCGAAGCGAACCCGAATCTAAACGATCGCATCGTTCTTCTGCGCAACGGAAGAGAAGAAACCTACTTTATGCACCAGAAAGAGAATGATCCTCTCGCCGCTCCGTTTGGGCAGGAGACAAATATCAATATGCCGCTGGTCTTTGCGGGAAATCTGCGCGCGGGCGATCCGGTCAGCTGGAATTTCTACTGCAACCTGGGCGATCAGAATACAGCCGAAACGATGAATCTGATTTTGAAAGAATATCCGCAGAACCTCGACAAAACACGCTATCCGGACGACGAGTACTCGGTCAATATGCATTTTCAGCGAGAAGTTCGCAGCTCGCTGCTGGAGATGTATTCATCGATGCTCTTTTTAGGCATTTATCTGTGCGCGCTTTTCATTCTCGCTGTGGTGCTCATCATGTACTACAAACAGGTATCCGAAGGAGCGGAAGACCGCCGGCGCTTTGCGATTCTGCAGAAAGTGGGACTGGACAGGGAGCAGCTTCGCCGTATTATCGGCACGCAGTCCAAACTGGTCTTCTTTCTTCCACTGACAACAGCGCTGCTTCATATTCTTTTCGCTTTTCCGATGATCCGGCTGATTCTCGAGCATCTCGTTCTCTGCGATCCTCAAATCTTCTTCTGGGTCATGCTCACATGCTTCGGCATATTTGCGCTGATTTACGCGCTCATCTACCGTCTCACCGCGCGCACCTACTACAAAATCACTGTTCAGAACGCGTCTGGCGAGTACGCCGAACCACGCAGCTAAGCGACAGTCATTCATATGCACGAATGACTGTCGCTTTTTTTCATGAGGAATATTCCCGTTAATGCCCGATATGGTAATCTTTTAGGTATGAATCAAAATACTCCGAATAATTCCCGTAAACATAAAAAAGCCGCCGACGGACGGCATCAGCGCGCCAGACGAGCTGCCAGACATTCATCCAAAACCAGACAGAAAGTCGTTCTTACGACTGTTTCCATATGCGCTCTCGCTCTTTGTGTCATGCTTGCCGCCGTACTCAGCATCGGCATACGCCGACCGGGTTCCACGACAAGACAGACCGCAAACGCCAGCAGCGAACTTGATTCGAGCCGCGCATCCAATCCGCCCGCATCCTTTACGTTCGTGGGTGTCGGTGACAACTTTCTGCAGGACGCGATCTTTGTCTATCATGAAATGATGACCGGCAATCGCGACTACCTGCCGATCTTTGAAAACACTCTGCCGTATACACAGAACGCCGATCTTTCCTATATCAATATGGAAACCGTCTGCGGCGGCGATGACTACGGACTGTCCGGCGATCCCGCCTACAATGGACCGCTTGAAATGATCAACACACTGCAGGCAGCCGGCTTCGACTGGCTTTCGCTCGCGTCCGATCACTCCCTTGATCTTGGCGACGATCCTTTGAAAAACGAAATCAATTACACAAACACAACTTTCCCGGACATTGCGACAACCGGCGCTTTCCAGAGTCTGGCAGATGCTGAAAAACCGGTCGTGCGCGATGTCAACGGCATCCGTGTCGGTCTGATCAGCTTCACATCCAATCTTGGAACCGGTATTCGTCCCAATGGCGAAGACTGGCTGGTTGATCTCTACCGCAACGCGGACGGTTCCGTGAACTACGATTTGATGAAAAAGCGCATCGAAGCTGCCAAAGACGAAAGCGATGTGCAGATTGTTTCTCTGCAGTGGGGCGATGAATTCTCCACTGAAGTCAATCAGGAGCAGCGCACCATCGCCAAATTTCTGAGCGAACAGGGCGTGGATGTCATCATTGGCACCAATCCGCACGTCATTCAGCCTGTGGAATTTATCCACAACGGCGATCGCGATACGCTTGTGTACTATTCGCTTGGCACCTTCCTTTCCGCTCTCGACAACCAGGAAAGCATGGTCGGCGGAATGGCTTCTTTTACGCTTCATTACAACTTCTACAATGGAAAAGTTTCGTTCGACAACGTCAAATTTATTCCGACAATCGTCTATATGAGTCCGGATCTGATGACCTTCCGCACCACAACCATTTCCGAATACACCGATGAAATGGCCGCAAACCAGTACATCGCCCAGTTTGGTCTGGATACGTCCAGAGGCTGGGTCAACGAATTTGTCCGCAGCGTTCTCGGATCGCCCAAAGGCGTGGAAGTCGTTACCGGCTGATCCTTCTTTCTGAAATTTCATCCATTCAACCAGGATATCCATACAGGAAATCCTGGTTTTTGTTTGCGCAATGAAAAGGCTTTCTCTCCGGATGCTTTTCTTCCGCTATTTCACAATATTTCCCGTATTTTTGTTCCGTTTCGACAGTATATTGCGATTCCAATCTTATTCGATTATTATTCCAATCTCATTCCATAACCATCCTTATGAGCAATTCACTTGAATCAGTCAATATTTATCGATTAGAATGATCATTTTTCATCTCGAAAAGTAGCTATGCACTCTTCAACTATGTAAGATATAGGATGGTTAAATATTATAAAGCCACCTTTTTGAATGTGTCTTTCCCTCTCAATTGAGAGCTTTGTTCTTAAAGGTACGGTGATTCTTGAACGAAAGGAGCTTTTGTTATGATCACCTTTAACGTTCCGCCCCGTACCAGGTCCGAAGAGGAATATATCCATAACGCCATAGAAAGCGGCAAAATCTGTGGTGATGGTGAATATACAAAAAAATGCCGCGCTTTTTTCGAAGAGCGCACGAAAGCGCCCGCTGCTCTTTTAACAACGTCCTGCACGCATGCCCTCGAAATGGCTGCGCTGCTTTGCGATATCCAGCCTGGCGATGAAGTGATCATGCCGAGCTATACCTTTGTCTCCAC
>CAOKFJ010000164.1 GCA_948467695.1 uncultured Allobaculum sp.
AATCTCGTCCATATGCTCCCGTACCCCCTTGAGAAACTGCTCCAGAATAAAATCCAGTCCAAATCGGCTGGACGCGTTCAGTCGGTCGCTCTGCGTCTGATTGTCGAGCGTGAAGAAGCGATCCGCAAATTCGTTGCGGAAGAATACTGGACAGTCGAAGCCAAAGTAAAAAAAGGAAATTCCACTTTTGAAGCCACGCTGACCAAAGTCGACGGCAAGAAAGCCGAGATTAAAACCGAAGCGCAGGCCAATGAGATTCTCGAGCGCTGCCGGAACAATCCGTTTATCGTCAGCAGCGTGACAACCCGCAAGAAAAGCAAACCGCCTAAACTTCCGTTTACCACATCGACACTCCAGCAGGAGTCTTCGACAAAACTCGGATACGGCGCCAAGAAAACGATGAACATCGCGCAGAAACTGTATGAAGGTATTGATCTTGGCGGCACAACAACCGGTCTGATCTCGTACATGCGTACCGATTCGACCCGTCTGTCTCCGCTCTTCGTCAGCGAAACCGAAGCGTTCATCGACAGCGAATACGGCAGTGAATACAAAGGCACCGCGCACCAGAAGAATTCGACCAATGCGCAGGACGCCCATGAAGCTGTACGTCCCACCGACATTCACAACACACCGGAAAAAGTTCGTCCGTATCTGACCAACGAACAGTTCCGTCTCTACTCTCTGATTTATGCGCGCACACTTGCGTCGCTGATGGCGGACGCAAAATTCAATGTGACCAGCGCAAAATTCCTTGATGATGGCTGCGAATTCTCCGCAAGCGGTCAGACACTCCTTTTCGATGGTTACAGCCGCGTGTACTCCAAGTACGAAAAGCAGTCCAATTCGCTGCTTCCCGCGCTTAAACCGGAAGAAGAAATGAAGCGCGTGGAAATCGGCGGATCCCAGCATTTCACCGAACCGCCCGCACGCTATACCGAAGCGCGTCTGATCAAGGAACTCGAAGAAAAGAGCATCGGCCGTCCGTCGACCTATGCCTCCATCATCGATACTCTGCAGAACCGCAACTATGTGACGCTTGAGAAAACGAGCGAAACATCAAAGACAAAAGTGTTCCGCCCGACCGAACAGGGCGAACTGACCAACTCGAAGCTGCAGGAATTCTTCAAGAAGATCATCAACGTCCAGTACACCGCCGATATGGAGAAAAATCTCGATATCATCGCGGAGGGCGAAGAGGATTTCGTGCAGTTCCTGCGCGAGTTCTATGACGATTTCGAACCGCTCGTGGAAAATGCCTACGAAAAGATGCCGAAAAAGGAACTTGAAAAAGTCGGACGCACCTGTCCGGAATGCGGCGGCGACCTGGTATACCGCAACGGCCGCTACGGCAAGTTCATTTCCTGCATCAACTATCCCACATGCAAATACACGGACAACGCTCTGGCTGAACTCGAAAAAACCGAAAAGTTCTGTCCGGAATGCGGCAGCCGCATGCAGATCAAAAAAGGCCGTTTCGGTCCGTTCTGGGCATGCACAGCCTATCCGGAATGCAAGCACATCGAATCGCTCAAAGCCAAACCGAAACCCAAGCCCACCGGTGAACTCTGTCCGGAATGCGGCAGCGAACTGGTAGAGCGTGTCAGCCGCTACGGCAAAACGTTTGTCGGCTGCTCGAACTATCCCAAATGCCGCTACATCAAAAAGACACCCAAGGCGTCCAAAAAAGACAGCGAAGCGGCAGATCAGACAAACGCTGAAACAGTCGCAAGCGTCGCCGCAAATCTGCAGGCTCCCGTTTCGCCCATCATCGCTAACGAATCGCTCGCATATGATGCCGCTGCGGATGCAGCGCTTGCCGCAAGCGTGGATGCTGCCATCGAAGCGCAGGCACAGGGCGGGGAAATGACAAACATGAATATCGAAGAAGCCTTCGATCGAGGAGACAGATAGTGAGCACAATCCATACCGATGCCCTGAAAAGCGCTGCAGTGCAGACACCGGTGACCGTTGTCGGCGGAGGTCTTGCCGGCTGTGAAGCCGCATGGCAGCTTGCCAGACGCGGCGTACCCGTACGTCTGTATGAAATGCGCCCGATCAGCTACCCGCCCGCTTTCCACACCGATGGATTTGCGGAACTTGTCTGCTCCAACTCCCTTCGCTCCGATTCGCTCAACAATGCGATCGGTGTGATGAAAGAGGAGATGCGCCGGCTTGATTCGCTAATCCTCAAAGCGGCTGATGAGACGCGAGTGCCTGCCGGTTCCGCTCTGGCAGTAGACCGCGGGGCATTCTCGAAGTTTGTCAGTGAAGCGATTGAATCGCATCCGCTGATCGAAATTGTGCGCGAAGAAATCACCGATATTCCCGAGGGACCGGCAATTATCGCCGCAGGACCGCTCTGCTCGGATGCGCTCGCGGCAAAGCTGATCGAAATGACCGGGTGCGACAATCTGCATTTCTTTGATGCCGCAGCGCCGATCGTGGAAAAAGATTCCATCGATTTTTCCAAAGCCTACTACAAGTCCCGCTATGACAAAGGCGAGGCTTCCTATATCAACTGCGCCATGAGTGATGAAGAATACGCCCGATTCTATGAAGAACTGACACACGCGCAGTGCGCCAATCTTCATGAATTTGAAAAAGACCCCAAAGTCTTTGAAGGATGCATGCCGGTCGAAGAAATGGCAAAGCGCGGCTACCAGACACTTCTGTTCGGACCGCTCAAACCTGTCGGTCTCGAAAGAGAAGGCGAACGTCCGGCAGCTGTCGTTCAGCTTCGCCAGGACAACCTGTCCGCTTCGCTCTACAACATCGTCGGATTCCAGACCCATTTGACATGGCCGGAACAGAAACGCGTGTTCTCCATGATCCCCGGACTGGAAAATGCCGTATTCGCCCGCTATGGCGTTATGCACCGCAACTCGTTTGTCAATGCGCCGCTTCTGCTTGATGAACAGTACCGCCTGAGAACTCGCGAAGATCTGTTCATTGCCGGACAGATCAGCGGTGTCGAGGGATATGTCGAAAGCGCGGCTTCCGGACTGGTTGCCGGCATTGCCATGGCCAGACAGCTGCTTGGACTTGAGCAGGTGCTCTTCGGGCGTTCGACAGCGATCGGATCGCAGGCATACTACATTTCGCATGCCGATCCCAAACATTTCCAGCCCATGAATGCCAACTTCGGCATTTTCGAACTGAATGAGAAAGTGCGCAAAAAGGACCGCAAAGCCAAACTGGCTGAAAACGCCTTGAAGCGCATCGACGAGGTAGCTGCCCTTGTCAATGTCTGAGCGGATCGAAGCGTTCATTCAGGCACAGTACTTCGCCAACTCCCGCTCCCTGGCCAGCGCCAGCGCGCAGCGCATTGATCTGCGCCAATATGAAGAATGGCTTGATCGTCTGCATCTTGATGATCTGCATGCGGATCGTCTGCAGATTCTTGAGTATCTGTCTGATCTAAGACAGAACGCAGGAGCAGGCAAAGCCGATCGTCTGAGCAATTCGACCATGTGCCGCAAGCTCAGTACGATCCGTTCGTACTACGCATGGCTCCAGCGAAACGGAGAAATAGAAGAATCGCCATTAGGCGGAATTCGAAGCTATAAAAAAGAGCGCTCGCTTCCCGAGTTCATGTTTCTCGAAGAAGTCAGCGCTTTTCTTTCAGGCTTCGATATGAGCGATCCGCTCGACCGCCGCGACCGCGTGCTGTTTTCTTTGATGTATGCCTGCGGCCTTCGTGTATCGGAAGCCGTGAACATCACATGGAGCGATTTTCGTCTCAATGAACGTGTAGTCGTCATTGAAGGCAAGGGGAAAAAGGAACGCGTTGTCCCGATTGCTAAATGGCTGATGCCCCTTCTTGAAGAATGGAAAGTTGAAAGCGCGGGCAGCGGGCTTCTTTTTCTCAACCGCAATGGAAAACCGCTGACATCAAGAGGCGTTCAGTTTCGCATGCAGAAGCATGCAGAAAAAATCGGCATGAATATGGACGTTCATCCGCATATGCTCCGGCATTCGTTTGCCACGCATCTGCTTGACGGCGGAGCGGATCTGCGCACGGTTCAGGAACTGCTCGGACATTCCTCTTTGTCCACAACGCAGATCTATACTCATGTCTCCAGCGAGAAGCTGCGGCAGACCTGCGCCAAAGCCTTTGCGGACTTCCATCCTGCAGGTAACGCTCTTCCTGATGGGCAGACAGATGATAATGACAGCGAGTAGCGCTTTGTCCGTATGGACAGCGCGAATGCCTCGCGGCAAATGGCGTCGTGTTTGATATAACGCACTGGAAAATAAAAACCAAATACATGACAGGCAAACCGAACAGAAACCGCACGATCAACGGTTTCTGTTTTTGCATACCGCCCCTAAAGACGGACTGCTTGCCATCGAGCAGAATCTATTTGCATATGAACAGAGAGCGTGAAGGACAAGAATCAGCGCTTCAGCAGGGAAAAACGGCTCAAAGAGAGCGCATTGAAGCGGATAGGAAGCAGATGAACAGGGAATTAAGCAACATAAAAATTGAAAAACGAGCTGATTCCATACGTTTCTGGCTGAATTTAAAGGAATTTGGCTCATTCTTGAACAAAAAAGGGAGGTTTGTTATAATCTTCCTTGCGGTTTGCCCGCAAATACACACGCCATGAATTCGGATGCCCGTGCATGCAAGTGTTGCATCCTTTTGAAATGGCGGAGGAATAACGGAAAGGACAAAATATGTCAAACATTGTATCCATGAAGAAGATGCTGGAGAGCGGTGTACACTTCGGACACCAGACCCGCAAATGGAACCCGAAAATGAAACCCTATATCTACACATCCAGAAACGGGCTCTACATCATCAACCTCAACAAAACTCTTGAACAGGTAGAAGCTGCCTACAACGAACTGAAAGCAATCTCCGAACGCGGAGGAAAAGTGCTCTTCGTTTCCACAAAGAAACAGGCTGCTGAAACTATCGAAGAACAGGCACAGCGCTCCGGCTCGTTCTATGTAAACAAACGCTGGCTCGGTGGTCTGCTCACTAACTTCCGCACTATCCAGAAACGTATCAAACGTCTCGTTGAAATCGAAGAAATGGAAGCAAGCGGAAAA
>CAOKFJ010000165.1 GCA_948467695.1 uncultured Allobaculum sp.
TTTTTTGTACATTCAGGTTTATCCGTTTTGTACATCTAAACTTTACCCGTAACACCATTTCCATTTCTCTTTCAGAATCAACCTGCGGAAGCATTGGAATTGGGGATGGTAGTGACTCTGTAGTGTACTGCCTGCCAATTGAATCTTCGCACATTATGGACACTTCTCCCGAATGTGAAAATGGTTTGCTGGTTTGAGTTCTTCGTGTGGTTTCAGTCTCAGCCTCGTTGTTCGCCGTTGACGAAAAGGTCTGAGATGCACTCTGATCTTTTGACGAGTTTGTTTCCTGAGACTCTGTGGACTTGGAGTGCTTTTGATCTGCGATTTTGTCCTTCAAAGGATGCTCAGCGACTGTTTCGGGTTGAGGAGGGCTGTCCGTTATCGTTCCCATTTTGTCCGATCCATCCTGAAGACTGTCAATTTTTTCTTTCAGATGTTCTTTTTTATCGCTTTGGGAGTCTGCCGAGCGGGTATTCGCAGGCGTTTCCGTCTTATCTGTATTCTCTCGTGCATCCTCTTCCATATTCTTAGGCTTAGACTCTGCTGATGTGCGCAGTTGCGTGGTGTCTTGCGTAAAGGATGGATCATGCATCTTTTCCTGCGATTCATTTGAGTGTGGAATAGGACGAGAATGATCGGAAGACGCCGGGAAAAACTCGGAACTTCGTGAAGTCTGTGTTGCAGAGGTGATGATTGCAGTTGATGCAGTGGGACGAAAATTGCTTGAGAATCGTCTGGAAGTGCTTGGGGACTTTGACGAATGGGAATCAGCTGATTCGACTTTGGAAGAGGAACTAGTGTTCGCAGTCTCAGAGGAATCAAAACTGGTAGAGAAATTCTTTCGGTTTCTTTTTGCATTTTTCAGGCACGCTTCATATGACTCTTTCAATTCTGCGAATTCTTCCGGATGTTCTTCGGGATGAATTTCCTTTGCTTTTTGAGCAAAAGCTTTTTTTATAGTCTTTGTGTCTGCATCGGGCGATATTCCTAGCCGCCGATAATGCATTAATGCCATCCTCCATCATCCGTCGGAATTGGACCATCCACATCGAAAGGCTCGTTTTCATTTTGAAAGATATCCACTGCAAGCAGCTCGGCTTCGATACCATTCAGATAAGAGGTATAGGCTTCAACCACATCAGATCGTTTTTTTAAAGAGCTTCCAGCTTTTTCGTAATTGTCTTCAAAATTCATGCAATTCCTATAGATTTCGTTTCTTTTTTCAACAGGCACAATTTGTCTCAGACTGGCGGCTCTCGCTTTTACTTGCAGGAAAGGTTCCATCATGATTTGCGTAACCTGCATGATTCTCAGTTCCGTTGCACTTTTCTGAAGAGTGTCTTTTCTTTCGAACTTGCCGTTTTCACTCAGTACGTAACAGAATTTCTCTTTCGTATGCACATTAACCAGTTCCACTTCAAGCATCGCGTCCAGATCATACAGAAAGCGAAGTTCAAAAATTGTTCTCTCATTCCATCTCGTTTCCCATTCGATAAGAAAATTTCCGATCTCGCGATTATCCGCAAAATCGATAGATTCGCCCTGCGCTACTCTTATCAGCGCCTGACTCTGCCCAATCGAACCGGTTACGATGGATATCTTTCCCATTGCGGGAAGAACGGCATTGCGCTCAATGAGAAAACCGGAACGAAAATGTCCTGGCTTATAATCATCGCCAACCGCGATAGAAAGCGAAAAAGGACAAATGTCCGTGATGACGATATCTTTCATGGATTCATCCCGTTCCATCATGCCCAGATACAATCCAAGTCCCTGCGCAACAAGGTAATCGGCATCAAGAGGTGTTTCTACAGGAAGTCTGAGCATCTGTTCCATTGTATGCTGGACAGAATATACGTGAGACGTTCCTCCAACCATAACGAGACGATCAAGATCATCCATCCCTACCTGCGCGTCGATGACTGCTCGTGTTACGCATTGTTTGAGCTGCTCGATCAGTGGTGCGATCAGCTCAGTAAGCATTGTCTGTGATAGAACAACTTTAGCATCTCCGAATTCATCTCCCATATCGTGGGTGATGGAAATGTTTCTTGCGAGCATGATTTTCGCTTCTTCTGCGTGCTTGAGCATAAGCATTTGTTCTTTCTCTGAATACCGCTCGAAAGAGGTGTTCATCTGACGGGCAAATTCTGTCGCAATAGCCATGTCGATATCCATACCGCCCAGCCGGTTGTTACCGCATATGGCGGACATAGCAATAACGTTATCGAAGCAGTCGACAATAGAGATATCGAGTGTTCCTCCTCCAAAATCGCACACAATAAACTGTTCCATATCTTTATCCGAGCGCAGTGCGATTGCTGCAGCAGATGGCTCATTGATCAATCGGATGACAGGCAGTCCAAGCATTTCTCCGGCTTTTCGAGTTGCACGCCGCTGACGCTCGTCAAAATATGCAGGAACAGAGATGACAAGTTCATCAATTTTCTCTCCAGTATAGTCCTGTGCGTCTTGTACGATCGACTGGAGAATCAGAGCAGAAAGTTCTTCAGGAGTAAAGTCCTTTTCGCTCAGTGAGATTTTCTCTTCTGTTCCCATGTAGCGTTTGAACTGTACGGCAGTCGCGTACGGTTCGTCTTCTTTTCTGGCAAGAGCTGCATAGCCGGTAAGAGTGACATTCCCATTGTGATAAACAGCGCTTGGCGTCATTTTCGCTCCTGCTCTGTTCGGGATAATTTCGGCTGCTCCATCTCTCCACATCACACCAATGGAATTGGTGGTGCCAAGATCTACAGCCAGTCTGATCTTGGGTTTATCGCTCTGTGTTTTGCTATTTTCATTTAATCCGCCCATCGTGCGCCTCCTATTCTCTATAGTTTGTCCTGTCTATGCGACATGCTTCATCTGCTTCCAGTCCATGCGTGAAGCATGAACTTGCCACAATACGCATATTGACAAGGAAAATATATTTTTACCCAATACTATTTTAATAGAACTTTTGAGCTTGTCAGAAAGAGATCAAGAATCAAGCTCAACTTAAGGTAGAAACCTGTCGAACCAACGCATCTTGTTCTGCACAAAATTCTTCCCTGCTCTGAACGATCCAGACTAAAAACGGGACAGACTGCTATTCTGCGCTCTTGCGCTAGAAAGAGTCTGTCCCGCTAAAGTTTTACGAATTAAACATTTTATTTCATGTTCTGCGAACAGAACATTTTCGCATTACCTCATGCTTTACGCAGGCGGTTCGCATTTATGCGATTGCCTTTGCGCAATTGGTCTTGCGTCGGGAGAAATTTTGAGCCGCTTACTTCGCTACAACGATGTTTACGACTTTGCCTTTGACCACGATGATCTTTTTAATTTCGTGACCTTCGGTGAATTTCTGCACAGAGGGCTGTTCGAGTGCTGTTTTCTTGAGTGTTTCTTCATCAGTTCCAGCAGCAACTTCGAATTTTCCGCGCACTTTGCCGTTAACCTGAACAACAACCGTCTGGACAGCTTCAACGAGTTTGGATTCATCCCATGTCGGCCATGCTTCATACGCTATGGACTGTTCGCTGCCTGTGAGTTCGTGCCAGAGTTCTTCGCCAAGATGCGGTGCGAAAGTGGAGAACATTTTTACGAAACCAAGCGCATAGGGGCGGTAGATTTCTTTGTTCTTGTACGCTTCGTTGATGAAGATCATCATCTGAGAGATCGCTGTATTGAAGTTGAGCGTATCGATGTCGCTGGTGACTTTCTTGACGGTCTGGTTGTAGACACGATCGAGTGCGCCGTTGTTTGTATCGGTGATTTCAAGCGCGCCGGTGAAGGCACGGTTTACACGTTCGAGCCATTTGCGAGTACCGTCAAGTCCAGTTTCGGACCAGGGCAGGCCAGCTTCGAGCGGTCCCATGAACATTTCATACACGCGCAGAGAGTCAGCGCCGTGGCTTGCGATGATGTCATCGGGGTTAACGACGTTGCCTCTGGATTTGGACATTTTTTCGCCGTTGCTTCCGAGGATCATTCCCTGATGGAACAGTTTCTGGAACGGTTCTTTTGTGGGCACTACGCCAAGATCGTAGAGCACTTTATGCCAGAAGCGGGAGTAAAGCAGATGGAGTACCGCATGTTCGGCACCACCGACGTAGAGGTCAACCGGGAGCCAGTGTTCAAGCAGTTTTTCATCCGCGATGGCTTTGTCGTTATGCGGATCGATATAGCGCAGGTAGTACCAGCAGGATCCTGCCCACTGCGGCATGGTGTTGGTTTCGCGAACACCTTTCACGCCATCGATTTCAACGTTGAGCCAGTCAGTGCAGTTGGCAAGCGGCGATTCGCCGTTGTCAGCCGGCTGGAAGTTGTCGGTTGCGGGCAGTTCAAGCGGGAGTTCTTCTACATCTACCGTGCGTTCTGTTCCATCTTCCATGTGGATGATTGGAATGGGTTCGCCCCAGTAACGCTGTCTGGAGAAGAGCCAGTCGCGCAGTTTGTAGGTTGTTTTAGCGTTTCCGCAATGGTTTTCTTCGAGCCATTCGATCATTTTGTCGATGGCTTCCTGTTTGCCAAGACCGTTGAGCCATTCGGAGTTGATGTGCTCGCCATCTTCGGTCCAGGCTTCTTCTTCGACGTTTCCGCCGGCGAGAACCGGGATGATGGGCAGATCGAATTTCTTCGCGAATTCGTAGTCGCGTGTGTCATGGGCAGGAACAGCCATGATTGCACCGGTGCCGTAGCTGATCAGTACGTAGTCGGAGATCCAGATCGGGATTTTCTTGCCGTTAACGGGGTTGATCGCGTATGCGCCGGTGAATACGCCGGATTTGTCTTTGTTCAGGTCAGTACGCTGAAGGTCGGACTTGGTTGCGCATTCTTTCTTGTAGGCTTCTACCGCTTCTTTCTGTTCAGGAGTGGTGATCTCGTCAACGAAAGGATGTTCAGGAGCCATTACGCAGTATGTGGCGCCAAAGAGGGTGTCGCAGCGTGTTGTAAAGACAGTGAACTGTTTGTCATGTCCGTCGATGCCGAAGATGACATTGGCGCCCTGGGATTTGCCGATCCAGTTTTTCTGCATTTCCTTTGTGGAGGAAGGCCAGTCA
>CAOKFJ010000166.1 GCA_948467695.1 uncultured Allobaculum sp.
TCAAAGTACCGATCAGTCGAACGATTTCGCGGTCGATGCGTCCGATACCGAGTTTGAATACAGTTTCTTCACCGGCTTTGAGGATTTCGGCTTCGATTTCATGCTGGAACTTTTTCACGGCTTCCTCAATTCGACCCGGCTGGATACGACCGTCGCGAATAAGATATTCGAGAGCGAGTCTTGCCACTTCGCGGCGAATGGGATTGAAGCAGGTAATCGTGATCAGATCCGGCGTGTCGTCAATGTTGAGTTCGACACCGGTTGCCTGTTCGAAAGCGCGGATGTTGCGTCCTTCGCGTCCAATGATTCTTCCCTTCATTTCTTCGCTGGGAATCTGGACAACGGCTACGGTGCGGTCCATTGTTTCCTGCTGCGCCATGCGTTCGATGCTCAGTGCAATGATTTCCTGCGCTTTCTGAGAAGCCTGGGATTTTGCTTCATCTTCACGCTCTTTGATGTACGCCATGGTTTCGTGTTCCATCTGTTTTTCAACAAGTGCGAACAGTTCGTCCCTGGCTTCCTGACTGGTCATGCGGGCGACGCCTTCAAGCACCTCGATCTGGCGGTCAATTTCCTGCTGGAGCTGCTTTTCCTTTTCCTCGAGCCCGGCAAGACGGTCATTGACCTTCTTCATCTGGGTTGTCAGTTCCTTTTCCTTCTGGTTGAGGGACTGGTCTCGGAAATTCAGGCTGTCTTCGCGGCGAAGAAGTTTGTTTTCAAGATCAACAACTTCCTGCTTGCGCTCCTTGATGTCTTTTTCCGCTTCCACTTTGAGATCGTGGACTTGTGTTTTTCCGTCCAGCACGGCCTGTTTCAGTTTGGCACTCGCTTCGCTCTGCGCCTGATTGAGGATCTGTTTAGCCTGCTGCTGAGTTTTGTTCAGACCTGCCTTGGTCCATGCCATCATGGCAACGACGCCAAGAACAAGGCCTGCTATCCCGGCCAGAGAAATCCATAAAGCAGTCATTTTCTCTGTCCTTCCATAAAATAAAGCATTTCAATTATAACAAATCGCGCCCTTTTGTCTATGAAAGCCCTGTACAGGATAGGGGGTGTTCATCGATAAAAAACACACAAAAATGCGAAAAAAAAAGCAGAGTAATCTCTGCTTGAACTGTCTGCGATTATTCGCTGACTTCTGTAACCTGTCTGCCTTTGTACATTCCGCAGTTGGGGCAAACTTTGTGAGCCAGTTTGTATTCACCGCACTCAGGGCATTTTACCAGAGCGGGTTTAGTCAGTTTGTAATGAGTTCTTCTTTTCGCTTTGCGATGTTTAGAACCTCTTCTCTGCTGAACAGCCATTGGGGCACCTCCTAGTTATTCCTCGAAATTAAATTCCTTGAGTTTCGCCCAGCGCGGATCTTCCTTCTCGGCTTCTTCGGGTGCATCCTGGTCGGAAACCAGAGTCCATCCTTTGCCGCTCGGGTAGTCTTCACGGGCTAAACGAGTAATGCTCATGGGTGCTTCATACACAATGGCTTCGACTGCGTCAGCGGTCAGATCGATCAGATCTCTCGACACGACGATCACATCTGCTTCATCTGCGTCCTCTAAAGGATTGAATGAATACTCTTTTTCGGAATCGGCTTCAAAGTCGTATTCCAGATCTTCGCCGGTAATCGAGTCTTCGACGATCATCACACCGTTGTAATGAAGATTGCTGACAACTCTGTTCTGGCCGTCGAAATGCAGAACGCCGTCGACATGGCAGTCGGGGACAGCCTTGACAGGTGTATTGGCATACCGCTCTCCTGTAAGATCCGTAAAGTCGAAATCGACATGGATCGAGGAGTCCGGTGATGACAGAAAATCGCTTTTTCTGAATTTCACGATATTCACCTCATGTAGCATTTGATATTATAGGCAGACCATTTTGAATTGTCAAACAAACGAAATGATGCTATTGACACGCTTCAAAAGCGTCTGCTTTGTCTTTATCTATCGCTATTTTCTTTCTCTTCTATTTGTACGCCACACTATGGGGCATGCGCCGTCAAATGCCCTGAAACAGACACTTTGTCCATGCCGCATGATCTGTATGCGGCACCATCTCACATGCTCCGGCACATGTGCGCGTATTACTCTGCAATCTGCTTGATCGTAATGGATTCAATGACCGGCTGATTTTCCTTGTCGATCGAACCGTTATTGTCTGTAGGTTCGGCAGTTGTCGCGATATCGTCAACAACTTCCATACCGCTTGTTACTGTACCGAACGCAGCGTACTGACCGTCAAGGCTCGGAGAATCTTCATGCATGATGAAGAACTGGCTGCTTGCGGAATCGGGGTCCTGGCTTCTTGCCATGGATACAGTGCCGCGGTCGTGTTTGAGAATGTTGTCAAAACCGTTGGAGGCAAATTCGCCGTGGATGTTGTGGGAGCTTCCGCCTGTTCCATCGCCGCGGGGATCGCCGCCCTGAATCATGAAGCCCTCAATAATACGGTGGAAAGTCAGACCATCGTAGAATCCGCTTTCGGCAAGATTGACAAAGTTTTCAACAGTTTCAGGAGCGATGCCCTCGTCCATGGTGAACACGATCGGCTGGTCATAGCCGGAAACTTTCAAAGTCGCTTCGTACTTTGTACCGCCGGGAATGGAATGATCCGGTCTGCCTGCTGTTTCTTCGGAGGAAACAGCTGTCGAAGAGACAACTTCGCTGCTGATTTCACTGCTTGCTTCGCTGGACGCTTTGGTTGTATTGCCTGAGCATCCGGCAAATACCATGGAAAGAGCGAGAAGCGCGGAAGCGCCTGCTGCATGGTTGAATTTCATAGTATTCCTTCTTTCTATATCCTTGGTTTCTGAACTGATTTTGTCCGCTTCGCCCCATGCCTTACGTTGTTTTTTGGGCATACTGGCGCATTATGGAACAAACATAGAATATGGTACACGATTGTTACGGCTTTCCCAAAGAGAAAAATCATGTCTGTCAGCTACAGAGCGTTCGATTTTCGGGTAGACTGAAAGCATGTTGACTTGTGGTATTGTTGCTGAATTCAATCCGTTTCATGACGGACACGCCGAACTGCTTAGACGCGTTCGAAACGAACTCCATCCCGATCAGATCGTGGTCGTTGTCTCGCAATGGTTTTCAAGCCGCGGCCTTCCCTGTCTTCTCTCTGTGGAAGACAAGACGCGCATGGCGCTCGAATACGGCGCGGATCTCGTCATTGCCCTGCCGGCCATCTACGCGATGCAAAGCGCTGACTACTTTGCCCTCTATGCGATTGAAGCGCTCAAAAGCGCCGGAGTGAATATGATCTGCTTTGGAAGCGAAAGCGCCAATCTCGATGATCTTAAAGCAAAAGCAAAGCGCATTGAATCTCTTGAAGCCGATGTCACCACTTCCCTTGCGCGCAATGCGCAGAACGCGGGACTCGCGCTTCGTCCAAACGATATTCTCGCCATCCAGTACATTCGTCACGCAAGCTCGTTTGGCATCGACGTCCACGCTTTTCTACGCAACCAGAATCTGAAATCGGCAACCGCCATTCGAAAAGATTTCTTTGATGGACGCGTGCAGAAAGACGATGCGCTCTATCATACGCACCAGTCGTGGTCGTCTTACTATCCATATCTGCGCATGCAGCTGATGATGAGCTCGCCTGCGACGCTTCGTTCCTTCTTCCTTGTCGAAGAAGGCATTGAATACCGTCTGAAAGAGTGCGCGAGAAACAACGATACATTCGAAGGCTTTCTGAATGACGCCATCTCGCGCACCTATTCGAAAGCCCGCATACAGCGTACCTGCATGATGATTCTCATGCAGATCGATAAAACAGAGATGAAAGACCACCAGTATTTCTTCGATGTTATCGTTTTAGGCATGAATCAGACCGGTCGCGATCATCTTAAAACGCTGCCCAAAGGCACTTCGCTGTGCAGCCGATGGAAAGACGTCCCCCAACGGCTTGCCGCATGTATGCATAAAGAAGAGCAGCTCTATTCGCTGATTGATGGCGCGCCGGCAAGATGGAACATTGTGCGTCTGTAGATTCCATTCTCTGCATATAGATCGGAAGGATACTTAAGGAGGGTATTTTATGCGTAAACATCACCGCTCAAAACGCTCGTGCTCCCGCTTTGCCAAGCGCGATCGCCGCAAACGTCCATCCCGTTTATGGCGCCTGCTTGAGGTCGCACTGCTCATGACAGGCGCGGCAGGTATCGCCTTTTATGAATGGAAGCTTCCGCCCACGCGAAAGCTTAGACAGACACAGCCTGTCCCCTATCCCTACGGACTTCTGCTTGGATGCGGCGCGCGCGATGATGGAACGCCATCGAACGCCATGCGCGGTCGATGCGACCTCGCCATTTCTCTGTATAACGATCATGTCTTCGATACGCTGATCGTCTCTGGCGCCGCCGTGAAAAACCAGTATGTCGAAGCGCAGGTGATGGAACAGTATATTCACGAGCGCTGTCCTGACATGCCGATCATCAAAGAAGAAAGAGCGACAAGCACCTGGAAAAATATGGAATACGCCAGCCAGATCATTCAGGACCAGCCGGTAGTGATTATGACCGGTCAGCTGCATGCGCGAAGAGCAAGCGCCATGGCAAAAAACTTCTTCAAACACTACGCGGTTGCCGACTATCCCGACTTCAAGCTCAAGCACGCCCTGCGCGAAATCGTTTCGCGCGCGATCTATTTGAAACTCGAATTCAAAAAACTGTTCTCTTAAGCGACATCCGATACGAACCGAATACGCATTTCAACCCGCATTTGAAGCAATTGTTCGCAATCAATAGCTGAGAGTCCCGTTTCATTCACTTAAAAAGCCGCTCTGTTCAAAGCAGCGAAACAGTTTGATCCTGTTCGCTTCTGCTTGGGCAGAGCGGCTTCTTCTGTTCATTTGACTCTATGGCTCACAACGCATACATGCCTGGTCTGTTCTTTCTGTTCACGGATTAACCAGTTGTTTATTGTTCAAAACGGAAATTCTGCGAACGAAGGCGGTTGAGCACGCCAAGAAGCTCCTGTCTTCTTGGTCTTGCCAGCGCGCCGTTTCCAAAG
>CAOKFJ010000167.1 GCA_948467695.1 uncultured Allobaculum sp.
TTTTATGGATCTATAATTTTGAACTTCAATCCCGGGGGAATATCAAATGATTACCACTCTATGCAAAACAAAGCGGCGCAGCCTTCCATAGAAGAAATGACTGCACCGCCTGCTGATTTTCTTTTTTATGTACGAAAGAAGATTTTTTCAAGCTATGCTCCGCATCGCTCTTTTTGACTGGAGCGGCCCGAATTGCGCTGCACAGCTTGCGGGAAAACGTTCTTTCAGACGACTGACTCTTCTGTTATTTCATCGCGTCGAGTCGTTCTTTGATCTCTTTGAGTTTTTCTTCATCCGGACGATAGCGGACGTTCAGCCATGCGTCATTGAGCGTGCCAGCCGAACCATCGATTTCATCCTGAGACTGCGGTTTTGCTTCAACCTTTCGCGCAGCTTCAAGCGCTGCGGCAAGAGCATCAAAGCTTCCGTCAGTGTTCAGATAATCATCCGCATTGGCTTTTGCAACACTTGCGATGATCATGCGCAGGATATCAAGATTGAATGTTTCCGGTTCCTGCGGCTCTTCCGCTTTAAAGAACTTGGCATCGGCAATATCGACATGGTCGTTGTAGTTGTTTTCGCCAGGCTGCACTTTGATGATCAGCATTTTGTCATCTTCGCTGATGGGAACAGAGATTTTTCGCGCATCTTCATATTTCGTGATGTTTTCAATGCGCACGACAGGCTCGCTGTCTTTGTCGTTGAGATACACTTCGAATGTCACGTTGGCATAGCTGTTGTCATACCACTGCGATTCGTCAATGCCGACAACCGCTTCAAAGCGGGTGTAGCCTTTGCCTTCAATGTTCCAGCCCATATCGGAATAGGCGTGTGTGCCGAATCCTTTGTGATAGGTCTGCATGCCGTTTTCATTGCGCAGTCTCATCTGTGTTCCCTGGAAGGCGGCATCTTTGCGCACATCGCCCTCATTGGACCATGTCCATTCCATCTCAAGATCAGATGCGTAGTCAAATTCAGGATGAACGTCATTCAGTTTGGAAACGGTCATATCGGCAAATGTGGCATCTCCGTCTTTGCCTCCAGCCGCGTCGATCGCAATAACGATCTGATCGCCGGCTTTGGCTTCGACATCGCCGCCGGCATGCCACAGGCTGCCATCCATCAGATTGCCGAGATACTTATCATCACCGGGGAAAATCATATCGGTGTTGTGGTAGATCTGCGCTTTGACGCCTCCCCACTTACCGGAGAATTTGGACAGGATTGAATCAATCCGATATTTACCGTCTTCCGGGACAGTAAAGCTGCGCGCCGCGCGTCTGTTTTCATTGGGGTGCATGTAACGCGGACCGGCAAAGCACCATTCGTTGCCATCGCCCCATACATATTCGTTGTTGGCGTATGTCATCGGGCGCTCCCATTTGTGGAAGACGTTGTCCCAGTCGAGATAGCCATAGCTCCAGCCGTTAGCACCGTTTTCGCCTTCGACAAAATCGTCAGCTGCATTCCATGCCGTGCGTTCAACTGTTTCCACGTGAATAGTAAAGGTTTTGGAACCTTTTTTGTCCGGACTGGTGACAGTCAGAACAACGTTTCCGTTTTCATCCGGATCGGCGCTGATCCATGTGCTTCCTTCAAGGTTTCCTGTAACCGAAGCAGCGGTTTTTCCGTTGATGGTCAGCCCGCAGTCTGCCGAGAATACAGACGCTGTGAGGCGTACAGGCTCGCCTGCATAGCCTTTGACGGTATAGTTCTGTTTACCGTATGCATAGACAACGTCATTTCCGGCAACACGAAGACCGGCAAGGTTGAAGTCTTCGGTGCGGCTTACGCCTTTGTCTTCATACAGAGAGATTTCTTCAAGAACCGCGCAGTTGCGTCCGCCGCCTTCGCTTCCCTGAGCGGAGCCGACTTTTTCAAATACAACACGAACCATTTTCACGTCTGCGCGATGAATTCGTCCTCGACCTGGTTGCCGTGGGCGGTTTTTTCATTTCTGGCGACAGTGGTCCATGTTTCGCCATCGTTCGATGTCTCGATGCGGTACGTGATGCTCTGGTAGTCATGCTGGAACTGCAGCAGGGCATTTCGAATGGAAACCGGTTCATCGTATGTCAGCGTGAAGGTTTCCTGATGCTCTTCATCGACAAGGTGTTCGGAATGCCAGAACGTCATCAGATCGCCATCGATCGCGTCTTCAACAGATGTTCCCTCTTCCGTACTCGAAGCGCTGACATGCGCTTTGGAAGCGATGTTGTGTTTCAGTTCCGACTGATCACGGTCATTTTTTCCTTCAGTCAGATACAGAGAGAGCCATGCGGGTTCAACATTGATCTGTTCATGAACGTTTTCTGCCACCAGCGTCAGCATTTCAACACCGGATACATCAACTTTCAGATCGGCAACGTTGTCCGTAATTTCTTCACTGGCATACAGAAGACTTCCATCTCCGTATACCTTGAAGACCGCCGGGGCAATCTGCGTTCCTTCTGCCGCGCCGATTGCGTTTTTCAGCGCGATCTTTCCGCTGAGTTCGGCGTAGTTGCCATGGAGTGCATAGGAAACAGGCGCAGCGTTGCGGGTAATCATGGATTTTTCATAGTCGGTTCCATCGATGGAAAGCAGAGTCACTTCCGGCTTGCGCACATCGGTGCCGGTCAGCACAGCTTCCTTGTCGCCGACAAACATCGAGCCATCTTCCAGAGGAATTCCCTGGGCGATTTCTTCAAAGTCCGCCTGCACAAGTGTCGGCGCTACGGTTTCAAGATCGAGCTCGCAGACATCGCCGTTCTGTGTCCATGCTCTCAGTTTTACTTTTCCCGGATTCTTACCGGCACGCAGATAAACAGCCGTTTTTCCAAAACGCGCCTGTGCGGGATTGGAGGCAATGCGCTTGTCGCCATCGCCAACGATCTCGGCATCTCCGATGATTTCAAAGGCAACGGGCATCGACTCGGTCGACATGTTGCCGTCTTTGTCGGTCAGTGTCGCTTCAACACGGATCAGATCGGAGCCGTCAGCTGTCCAGGAACGATTTCCTGCACAGCGATCACTTTGCCCAATGCATCCAGACCTTCGGCTTTAATCCATGTACCTGCGGTGTAGGGAACCTTGGAGAACAGGAAAGGCGGATGATCCAGATATTTCGTGTTCTTGTAGTCCATCGGGTCGTTTTCTTTTGTATAAACAGCCTTGTCGCCCTGCATAACGCTCAGACGCACTTTTTCGGCATTGGAATAAACATAGATTTCACGCTCGGCATCAGTTCCGAGTGTTTCGCCATGCGATTTGTCGACAACCGGCGCCTTTTCAGACCATGAAGTCGCCGCAAAGATCATCGGACCGGTCTCTACGCCGAGCTCTTCAAGATCAGGTCTTTCTTCCACATCGCGCTGCGATTCAAACGCGTAGTAGCTGTACTTGGGGGTGCGAAGCAGATCCCAAACACCGCAGTCGGATGTGTGTTCGTCATAGCCGCGGTTATGGTCGATACCGATCCACATTGCTACGCCGATATGACGGTGATTTGTATCCTGGTACAGTTTTGCGGCATCAGCCAGCGAAATGTTGCCGGTCGCGCCGAATTTGTAGGCATCAAACAGACGATTGTTTCCGGAAATAACCATGCGGGCTTCACCGCCAGGATAGAATCCATTTTCGTCGCGCTCAACACGGCACGAGCTTTCAAAATCGCCGTACTGTTCCTGCCAGTAGTCGCCGTATTCACGAATGAACGCGAGCGCAGTGTCGGAATAGCTCTTGACTTCGTCCATTGTGCCGTAGATAACTTCGCCTTTGGCTCCATAGCGCGGGTTTTCAACAAACGCTACCGCGCTGTCGGTTTCTTCATGGCAGATGTCAACCAGTTCGTTGGTGTAGCCGTCCGGTACATTGACCGCTTCGTTGAGCGATGTTTCGTAGCAGATGACACTCGCGTGGTTTCGGTCGCGGCGGATCATGCGGCGGATATCGAGTTTGACGCGATCATTAAAGGTTTTGTCTTCGATCCAGTACTGCCAGCCCGGCACGGACTCAAGAACAAGGATGCCCAGTTCGTCGCACGCTTCGAGGAAGTCTTCGCTTGCGGTGTGGCATGCGCAGCGTACAAAGTTGAATCCTGCGGTCTTGTATTTGATCGCATCATCACGCTGCAGCGCAGAGCTCGCGCCAAAGCCGACATAAGCGTATTCCTGATGACGGTTGACACCGTTGATGACATCCACCGGCTCGTCATTGATCAGCAGACCGCGGTTTACATCGGCGGCAACCGTGCGGATACCGATTCGCTGTTCAAAAGAGTCGACGACTGTTCCGTCCTGCTTCACTTCTGTGCGCAGTGTGTACAGATATGGTGTATCCACGTTCCAGAGATTCGGGTTCTCCACATGAATCGTCTGTTTAGCGGTTGTCTTTTCGCCTTTTTTCACTGCCGCATCGCTCTGCTTGTCGCCAACGACATTGCCGTCTTTGTCGAGCAGTGTATTCACAATCTGAATGGCAGCGTCCTGATCGCTTTCGTTGATGGCATTGGTCTGGATTTCCACATCAGCCGCCGCTTTGGTTACATTGCGGTACTCGACTTTAATACCTGCATCTGCGGCATTGTCCATCACTTCATCAGTCAGATGGACAGTTTCGACTGCATCCAGCCATACATTGCGGTATACGCCCCCAAAGTAGGTGTAATCCAGATCCCACTGCGGTTTTCCGGGCGGAACAAGTCCATTGTCCGAGTTGTCCGCCAGGACTGTAATGACGTTCTGGCTGCCATCGGTTTTTACGACATCAGTGATATCGATGGTGAAAGGCAGATAGCCGCCGTACGCAGTGTTTTCTCCGGTCTCGCTTCCATAGGTCGTTTTCATATGGATGCCGTTGACCCAGACATCACTGACCTGCATGACGGCTTCAAATTCGATATACAGTTTTTTGCCTTCATAACTTGGATCAAGCATGAAGTGCTTGCGGTACATTGCCGGTCCCTGATAGTTGCGGTTTGCAGACGCGTTGATGTTTTCTTCTCTGACTGTGTGCGGAAGATCGACACTTTCCCATCTTT
>CAOKFJ010000168.1 GCA_948467695.1 uncultured Allobaculum sp.
CAACTGCCTGCCGCGGCCTCTATTCAACCCTCAGAATTACTTTTCGTAAGTTTTCGGCGCTGTGAATTTATATGGACCTGGCTTACAATAAATTCTGACTTATTCAATCTGAAAACGATAGAAGAGCAGCAGCGCTGCTGTGTACGAGAGCACGCTGTGTGGAAAGGAGATTTTTATGGGACTGTTTGATTTTGATTTTTCCGCGGTTGAGCGCATGTTCAATTCGATGAGCGAGGAAGAGAAACATAAAGTGATGGACGCCGCATCGAGCATGATGAATAAAATGGATGCCGGCGCGATGAAAGAGCAGGCGCAGGAGATTCGCGAGGAAGAAGAAGACGAGCCGACAGGTGTTGAAGTCTATCTTGGCATGGATGACGAACTGCTCGAGAAGATGGATGGGCACACAATGGAAATGCTTGAAGCGGCAGCCGATCTGGAACAGTACTACGAAGATATCGAAGATGCGGATCTGAGCGCATCGGCTCTGTTTTATTCCAAAGCGGTTCTTTCACTCCTGCGTCTGCATATTGCGCCTCGTCTGGTTATTGCCGGGCAGCACCGTTTTTCAAAACCGGAACTGACATCGCTGTATGACTACCGAATGGCGCTTGGCAACGAGGAAGCTGCCGACACACTTGGAGATCTTTGCGGTGATGCTTCAAAAATCGAAAAAATCGCTTCCGGAATCAGCACAGTCATGACGTATCTGCAAAGAGCTGAATTCGATTCGATCGGCAAAGCGGATATCGAGATGTTTAAAATGCTTCTGCTTCAGGACGGACTGCTTGACGCGCTTGCCATGTAAGCTGTTTTGAAGCGTTTTATCTGAAAGAATGAAAAGTCCAGCCGGCAGGCGTTTGATTGCTGCCACATTACACTGGACAGCATCAAAAAAGCTCCTGGAAGAACAGGAGCATTTTTTTGATGGACTGGTTTGGAAGTTTGATAACCGATCAGTCGCAGGACGACTAGCGGCGTGCAAAGGCGTCGAATGTCATGATGATTGCCTCAGCGATCAATGCGATGCCGGCAACCATGGTCAGTGTGTTGATCAGCCAGGACGGACGGATGATCAGGAAGAAGGCAAGGGCGAGCATGGCAAGTGCGAAGATCATCGACATCAGCCAGCTCGGTGCGCCTGCGGATTTCATGACAAGAGCTGCCTGAATCTGGGTGATGGAATTGAACAGAAGCAGAATGCCGATGACGGTCGGAAAAATGTTGACGATCATGCCGGGCCATACAGCAAGAATCAGACCGAAGATGACAGAGGGTACGCCCATGATCATGGGTGTGGCGTTTACCGAACGATGCAGACCAAAGTAGATGTACAGCTGCCATGCGCCATACGCCATGAGCGCGACGCCGATTACGCGTACAGCGGTATACAGAATGTCTCCCTTGAAAAAGCAGAGCGCTACACCGCAGCACAGATAGAGCAGCGCCATGATCAGCGAGTCTTTCAGTCCCGGATTGACAATATATTTTTTCATAATCATATCCTCCTTGAGGTAATTCTATTATCAGCGAAAGACGAAACAGCGCATGTTCAGTAGCCCGAGAGAGTGCGGCTATGCGGCTTTGCGCATTCGTTTTCGTGCATATTCAGCATACTGCTCTTTTAGTGCTTGCGTCATTGGATGTGAGAGCCTTTTACTCATGTAAGATGTAAACACAGAAAGAGAGATGATTTATCATGAAAAAAGCCGCTGTGCTCATGGACAACGGATTTGAAGAACTCGAAGCCATGGGCCCTATTGCTCTGCTTCGCCGCGCGGGTGTCGAGGTTGATCTCGTCAGCGCCGCAAACAAGATTGAGGGAACAGGACGTTTCGGCGTGACCTACTCGCCCATGATTCCGATGAACGAGTACGATTTCTCTGCCGTCGATGCGCTCATTCTGCCTGGCGGACCGCACTATGCCAAACTCGAAAGCAACCCGGAAGTGCTTGAAGTCATCCGCAATGCTGCCGCAAACCCGAACCAGATCATCGGCGCTATCTGCGCTGCCCCGACCATTCTCGGTCATATGGGTCTGCTTGAAGGAAAAGACTATACCTGCTTCACTTCCATGAACGAGGATTTCAAAGGAACCTATCTGGATGATGGTGCGGTGACGGATGGAAATCTCGTTACCGGACGTTCGGCTGCCTACTCGATCGATTTTGCCTTTGCGCTGATGGAAGCTCTGCTTGGCAAAGAGAAAACTCGTGAAGTGAAAGCCTCTGTCTATACAAAATGAAAAAAATAGAAGAAGAATTTATCCGTTATATCGAAGCCAATCCTTCCCTGAGCAAGAAAAGCGCGATCAAAACCACATGCGCGATTCAGAACTCTCCTCTGGCGTACAAAGTTCCCGGACAGCAGTCTCCGGTAGCGATCTACACGCACACGCTTCAGATTCCCAAATTCTTTAATGAGACGGATCAAAAGCGTTTTGAAGCGCTCTGCTCTTCGTTCTATGTGATATTCGAGAAAACAATCCGCGCCTGGAAAGCCGATCCGGCTGTACGGGCTCTCTTCGGCTTTTCGTCGCGTCTGAGCGAACTGGTTATGGAAGACTGGGGATATGCTTCGCTTGTTCCGATGCTTCGCATCGACGTGTTCTACAACGAAGAAACCGGTGATTTCAAGGTATGTGAATTCAATACCGACGGCACGTCTGCCATGTATGAAAACCGGATGACAGATGAATTCCTGTCGCTTAACAATGCATGGAACGAAATTTCCGAACACTGGGAAATTGAACATCAGGAGCTGATGGACAGCTGGATTGACGCTTTTCTGCTTGATGTTGAACAAGCGGCGGGCAATACGCATCCTTCAATCGCGATTGCCGACTATCTCGAGAACGCCTACCTTCCTGAACTGTACGCGTTTGCGGATGCCTTCAGGGCAAGAGGACTGGTATGCGAAGTTGTCGATGTGCGAGACTTTGAATTTGATGGCGAAAGCCTGCAAAGCGCTAAGACCGGCACTCATTTCGATGCCATCTACCGCAGAGCTGTCACAAGCGATGTTATGAATCACTACGAGGAATCGAGTGCATTTCTGGATGCGGTACGCATGAAGAAAGTTGTGCTGATCGGCGGCTTTCAGACACAGGTCATTCACTCCAAAGCGATCAGCGAAGCGCTGTTCTCGCCTGTGCTGCGCAGATACTTCACCGATGAAGAAAACGCTTTTCTCGATCGCCATCTTCCCGCCTCGTTCGATCTGACAAAAGAAACCGCACACCGGGTCATGGAAAACAAAGATACCTGGATCATCAAACCCAAAGAAGGCTATGGCGCTAAAGGCGTATGGGCAGGTGTCGATGTTTCCGATAAGCTTTGGAAGAAACTGATCGAAGATTCATGCGACGGCGGATTTATCGCGCAGACATATATCCCTCATTACAAGACACCCAATTTCGATCTTCTTGTCGATGAGAACATTGAAATGTACGCTAACCTGACGGGGCTGTATGTATACAACGGCAGATTTGCGGGCGTGTATTCACGTCTGTCCAATGCCGGCATCGTATCTACGCAGTACAACGAGCGCATGGTGCCGACTTTGTTTGTCAAAGACGATGAAGCATCAGACAACAATAACAACGACCGATAATGCCGATAATCACCATATCAGCGCTATTGGAAAAAGAATCAAATGAATGAAAGCGGCGGCAAGTGTCCGTCGCTTTTTATCTGGCTGAAGCAAGCTAAACAATGGTAAAGACAAGCGCAAAAAAAAGCCGGACTATTCCGGCTGGCTGAGAAATTCGGGTATGGCGAGTCCATCGACAAATCCTTTGAGATAGAGGCGGTGCAGAGACTCCTGATTGCGGTTGAGAGTATCCACGCCAAGCGTATCATCGGGAGATATGATCAGAACTTTGCCTTCTTTGGCGAGCTCTTCTGCACGCTCTATTGCCGCATTGTATCTAGCGGCACGATCACGCAGTCCCTGCGCAGCGACAGGGTAGTGAGGCATGAGCGCTGCGACGGCTTTGTCTTTGGTGGCAGAGCGGGGATTTTCGCACGGCTTGGTCAGAATGAGAACGACCTTTTCGGCTCCCAGTTCAAAAGCCTTTTCCAGAGGCACAGGATCGGAAAGGGCTCCATCGAAGAAAGGAACGCCACCGATGTAATAGGGCTTGTTGACGACGGGAATCGAACAGCTCGCTTTGAAAATATCGTACTGGTTCTGCGACATCCATTTGCGGCTGAAATAGGCAGGCTTGCCGGTGATGGCGTTTGTGGATACAACGATCAAATCGGTTCCCGACGCATCAAAGGCGCGCAAATCAAGGGGATATTCGCCATCGCTGTTGGAAAGCGTGCCGTAAATGTAGTCCATGTCGATGTAGGATCCGGTTTTGAAATAGTTGTGCGCGGACATATATTCCGGGCGGCGCGAGTATTCGCGATAGAACAGATATGTGCGTCCGGCTTGTCCGGCAAGAAATCCGGCAAGATTCGCGCTTCCGGCGCTGACGCCGATGGCGAGATCGAAATGAATATTTTTTTCCAGGCAGGCATCCAGAACACCGGCTGCATACATGCCGCGCATTCCGCCGCCTACGTCAATTACTGCAGTTTTCATTGAGTTCCTCCAGTGATAAAAAATATGCAACGGCATTATACGCTATTCAAAACGGTTATGCGTATAACACATTTCGCTTTGCGCTTTCAATTTTTCGATGGGCTTATACAGAGATTTCGCTGACTTGATTAAACATAGTGAATGCCATACAAGACCCTCACATGTGCCCGTAGCTCAATGGATAGAGTAACAGATTCCGATTCTGGTGGTTGGAGGTTCGCGTCCTCTCGGGTGCGCCATTTGTTCAAAAAAAGAGTCAGCGCAAGCTGACTTTCATTCTATATGACGTCTGTGATGTGATCTCCTCATGGATTAAAATGAAGCATGACAGACTTTACTTGTTTATCTTTGTCCTCGTAGCTCAGTTGGATAGAGCACACGCCTCCTAAGCGTGGGGTCGGAGGTTCGACTCC
>CAOKFJ010000169.1 GCA_948467695.1 uncultured Allobaculum sp.
CTTTTGAATTTGGATCGGGTCTAGTGGTAAAAACTTCGGGAACTATAGATAATTCTTTACTTTTTTTGCACGATGAAGAGGTAAATTTTCTAATATGTACATAAGAATACCCCTATGATCTGATATTCCAAAGTTATCAGGATAAATTTCCACACAATGCATATGAACATAACATGCATATTTTCCGTGATTTATCCTGGTGGTTTCGTAAACTTTTTACCTCATTTTCATCTTCTAACATGTTAATTGAATGTGAACTTCGATAATAAAGTAAAGTTTTTTATCGATTTTATTTCACTTTCTCGTACAAGAAAATGACCTGTCCGAAATCGGAAAAAAGCCGGCGCATGCCGGCTTCGTTTGTTCGATGATGGGATTGTGCAGGAAAGAAGAACATTTCAGAAATGTCTGTTTCCGCAAGAAAAACCTACTTTTTGATTTTGTCTACTGCATCGTCAACTTTATCTTTGACATCTGCGTTGAAGGCAGCGACTTTGTCTTTCGCATCGGCGTAGCCTTCTTTGGCATCAGCTGCCATGTCTTTTGCTTTGGCGTCAACCTTCTTATTGAACACTTCTACTTTGTCTTTGGCGGCTTCCGCTTCCTTTTTCATGTTGGCTTTGATGGCTTCGGCTTTGATTTTCGCTTCAGCGTCATCTTTTTTGATATCAGCTTTTACTTCAGCTGCTTTTGCTTCTGCAGCTTTTTTATCCGCTGCATCTCTGGCTTCGCGGGCTGCTTTGTGCGCAGCTTCGTCAGCTTTGATTTTGTCGGCGTCCTTGTGGAAATCCTCTTTGATTTTGTCAGCGCCTTTTTCTACGGAGTCGGTGAACTTGTCCCAACCCTCTTTCATATCTTGTCCCAGATCTTTAAAGAAATCACTCATGATTAAGACCTCCTTGATACTTTCATTTTACGAATCGATTGGAGGAATCATATTGTTCTGCCCATCTTTGCGTCTCAGGCTTTCGTAATCAGGATTTCATCGTGAAGAATCTTACCTGGCTTGGCTTTTGGGGCATATCCCTTGGCTTTGAAGTGATCAAATGTCTTCGGTTCAAGAAGCAGAAGCTTCGATTTTGCTTCAATCGGATGGTGGAAGCGCACCAGTTCGTCGCCTGTATGCACCTTCTGTCCGGGCTGCACAAGAATCGTTGCGTCTCGATCGAAGCTGACCTGGGAAAGACAGACTTTGATCGCAAGCGTCTGCTCCGGGTTCACCTGGAGAACAATGGTATTCTGCGTCGGATCAATGGATTTGATCGTTGAATTGACCGGCGCGCACAGAACCTGATCTTTTACCAGCATCACCGCCAGCATTTTCATCTGCTTGTCCTTTTCGGAAATCTGTTCATCGGTATACGGCAGCGATATCAGCGCTCCGTCTGCCCATGCGAACAAGTCATGGTAATCGCTGTATGTCTCGTACTCCTCTTCGGCATCCTTTTCGAATGTTTCATTGGCTTCATGCAGAACGTCGTGCACATCCTCTTTCAGCTTTTCTGCATCTTTTTTCAGCGTATTCAAAAATCCGCTCATCATAGCACCTCCATTTTGTTCATCATAAAACGCACATCCCCGCACCCATGAGCCGGATGCCCGATTGCGCTCTCCATCGCTTCACCAGATGCCATCTTTTTTCCTGACGTTTTGAACAGAAAAAGATCCGGTTTCGCTTTTGTGCGCGAATCAACCGGATCTTTTATTTTCATTGAGCCACTTTTCGAACGGATACTCTGCACCATCGAAAAGCATTTATTTTTTAGCGTACTGTGCGGCAATCAGTTCGCGTTTTTCTTCGAGCTCCATCCATCGCTCTTCAAGTGATTCGATCGTCTGCTCGATTTCTTCGCGCTCTTTTGCCAGATCATCAACCGTTTTGTAGTCGGTCTCGCTCTCAAGCGCTTTATCGATTTCAGCGCGTCTGGTTTCGCACGCGTCGATCTTTTCAGGAATTTCTTCAAGCTCTTTCTTCTCTTTTGAAGAGAAGGAAACTTTCTTCATGCGTACACGTTCAGCCGGTGCCGATGCGGCGCCTGCTGAAGACTGTCGTTTTTCTTCTTCCTTGCGCACCTGCAGTTCGGAATAGCCGCCAGGCGAGCGCATCCACGTGCCGTCAGGCTGAAGTTCAAACAGTTCGGTCGCCACACGATCAAGGAAAAAACGGTCGTGAGAAACAAAGATCACGATTCCCGGAAAACTGTCGAGATACTCTTCAAGCACTTCGAGCGTATCAATATCGAGATCATTTCCCGGCTCGTCAAGCAGCAGAACATTCGGCGCGCTCATCAGAACGCGGACAAGTTCAAGACGACGCCTTTCTCCACCCGAAAGACGTTCAAGCGGCAGATACTGCGACGACTTGTCGAAAAGAAACCGTTCGAGCATCGCGCTCGCGGAAATTTCTCCATCAAGGGTATGGACAGCTTTCGCCTGTTTCTCAATATAGTCCAGAACGCGGACACTGTTGTCGGCTTCATCGGGGATCTGCTTGAAGTAGCCGATATGCACAGTCGAGCCGAAATCGAATTCTCCTTCAAGGGGACGAAGGTCGCCATGGAGCAGATTGAGAAACGTCGATTTTCCGCAGCCGTTGGGACCGATCAGCGCAATGCGGTCGGTTCGCTTGCAGGAATACGAGAAATCATGAAACAGCGGGTGCGCCGGATCATAGCCAAAAGCAATCCGGTTCCATGAAAGTGTCTTTTTGCCCAGACGTTCTGAAGGAAAACGGATCTCCAGTTTCTGATTCTGCTGCGCTGTACGCGATGCGCGCAGTTCTTCAAAACGGTCCAGACGGGATTTCTGTTTCGTCGATCTCGCCTGCACGCCGGCTCTGACCCATTCGAGTTCGTGACGGTACAGGTTTTCCCGCTTCTGCCTCTGCGCGGCGGCTTCCTGTTCGCGCTGCGCTTTGGCATCGAGAAACGATTCATACGATCCCTCATGCGAATAGAGCGTACCATCGCACAGTTCGAGAATGCGTGTGCACGACGCGTCAAGAAAACGGCGGTCATGCGTCACCGAAATAACGGTGGCTTTTGTCTTGGCAAGCCAGTTTTCCAGCCATTCGATCATATCGAGATCGAGATGGTTGGTCGGTTCGTCAAGCAGAAGCAGATCGGCGCGGTCCGCAAGCGCAAGCGCAAGTGAAAGACGGCGCTTCTGACCGCCGGAAAGCGTGTCGATTTCCTTGTCAAAATCATCGAGTTTCAGTCTGGTCAGAATCGACTTAAGTTCATAATCATCACGCGGATCGAGAAGTGTATCGTTCTGCGCTTTCATCTCCTCCCAGATTGTTTTGCGCGAAAAGACAGGAGACTGGGCGAGCAGATGGGTTTTCATTCCATTTCTGCGAATGATTTTTCCTTCCGCCGGATCCGGGTCCGCAAGTATGTGAAGCAGCGAAGACTTTCCGCAGCCGTTTCGGCCTACCAGACCGATCTTTTCTCCTTCAGCCGCATCCAGGGACTCGTCATTGAGAATGGGTGTCCGTTTGGTTCCAAAATCCAGATGCAGATGGGAAGCAGATATCAGCATATTCATTCACCTCGTTTTTTCAGTATAGCAAACCCTGAATCAAACCGTCCTTGCACCAATCCTCTCCGTTTCGTTTTCACCGTGTACCGCATGTCAATTCATTTCGACTATATCCCAACCGTTAATGAAAGGGTATTCAATCATTTCATGTGTTTTTTTACATAATTTTCCTCTTGCGCGCCTGCTTGTGCACCGATATAGTTAGTCAGTGCTAATTAGTTTACGCTAACTCATTAGCGGACAAACAGACTGAACATACGAAATGCAACGTATTGGAAATGAGGTTTATATGGTGAACAAACGACTGATCCGCTCCTTTTCGAGCGCTCTTCAACCTGTCGCAATCAATGTGTTCTTCCAGTGGATCGCGCTGATCGCATCCTGCTTGGGGACATTGTTTCTATGCCAAATGTTTGCGGATGCGCTGAGCTACTCCCCTTCTTCCCCCATGCTTTATATCGGCATGATCGCGCTCTGCCTGATGATTCGAATGGCAAGTCTTCGCATGGCTATGCGCTATGGACTTAAAACATCGCAGTCCGTCAAATCGCAGATGCGAAGTCTTGTCTTTGAAAAACTCTGCGCCATCGGTCCGGCATACCGCACCACGTGGAGCAGCACGGAAATCGCGCAGCTGACAAGCGAGGGAATTGAGCAGCTGGAAACATACTTCGGGCAGTATCTGCCGCAGCTTTTCTTTGCATTGCTCGCTCCGCTGACTCTTTTTGGCATTGTTTCGTTTCTCGATCTTTACGCCGCGCTGGTTCTGCTCGTGTGCGTACCGCTTATCCCGGTATCCATTATTGCGGTTCAAAAATTTGCAAAGCGTCTTCTCAGTCGCTACTGGAGCAAATACACCCATCTTTCGGACAGCTTTGAAGAAAACCTGCAGGGGCTGACAACGCTCAAACTGTATGGCGCGGATGGACGCTATCACGAAAAAATGAACCGCGAAGCGGAAGAATTTCGCAAAATCACGATGCGCGTTCTTGTCATGCAGCTCAACTCCATCTCCGTTATGGACCTCGTTGCCTACGGCGGAAGCGCACTGGGCATGATCGTCGCGCTCGGATCATACACAGCCGGTCATCTTTCTCTTTTTGCGATGATGGCGATTATTCTGCTGAGCGCGGAATTCTTCCTGCCGATGCGCACTCTGGGCAGTTTCTTCCACATTTCAATGAACGGTTCCGCTGCTGCTGACAAGCTCTTCGATCTGCTTGATGCACCTGTGCAGGACGGAACAGATTCTGTATCGATTTCCGGAGGACCGATCGCCATTCATGTCGATCACATGTCTTACACCTACCCAAACAGTTCTGCCCGCGCTCTTGAAGACATCTCTTTTTCAATCGAGGGTAATGGACTGACGGGGATTGCCGGTGAATCCGGATCCGGAAAAAGTACACTGGCCGCGCTTCTGACCAGACGTCTAAACGGCTT
>CAOKFJ010000170.1 GCA_948467695.1 uncultured Allobaculum sp.
TAGTGAGAGGATCCTGATATCCATTGATCCGCCCAAGATGAAAATTGCGATGCACAGTGCGCTGTGTACAGCCGATCATCTTTGCATAATCAGCTGTTTTAAGATATTTAGGAATATTTCGATTCATACGGCAATAATACAATTTATAGAGACGGACAACAAGAAATAACATTAATATCTAACTGTTTTGAATCATCTCAAAGCGCTTGATAAATGCCGGATTCTTGAAGAAGAGTACGACATACAGATGACAGAAGAAATCGGAGAGGAAATGGATCGGATGTGCAACTTGAGTCAGAGAATTCTGGAAGAAGGCTTAGAAAAATGCCGTCTGGAAGGAAGAGAACTAGATAAAATCGAATGCATTCGAAATCTGATGCAGAGTACAGGGTGGTCTCAAACCGAAGCGTTCAAGGCGCTGAAGGTCGCAAAGACAGAATGGTCCCGTTACAGCAAACTTCTCGAAGAAAAGTCTCTGCCTTCCCAAAGCTCTGAGGCTCTTACCAGCACAAAATAGATCTAGCAATTCATCATCCATACGTCTGAGAGTCGGCGCCACGGAGAAATTCTGTCTCTTACGAAGCAGGCAGAACATGCAAGAAAGACTGCATCGCTCTGGGAGGCGAAGATTTCCTCGTTACGAAGATCTTGTGAGAATGCTGGATGTGCTGGCGGCTAGTCGTCTTAAAGCGCTTGATAAATGCCAGATTCTTGAAGAGGACTACGACATACAGAAGCCAGAAGAAATTGGAGAGGAAGTGGATGGAATGTGCAACTTGAGTCAGGGAATCCTGGAAGAAGGGTACAGAGAAGGCTTAGAAAAATGCCGTCTGGAAGGAAGCAGAAAGAAATCGAATGTATTCGAAAACTGATGCAGTATACTGGCTGGTCTCAAACTGAAGCGTTCAAGGTGCTTAAGGTACCGCAAAGAGAATGGAGTACATATGCAGCTGTTTTGGAGAGAACAGTCGAAGATGAAAGACTAAAAGCGGTTCAGAGAATGGATGCATAAATCAGCGGATGCATCTGGGTTTCGAATACTGCATGGGGATGGTGATTTATGCATTTGCTGCTGATGCTGGAAGGTCCCTTCTGCAGTGAAGACTGATTTGTTCTAACGGGAACTGTCACTGTTGAACCTCTCTGAACCTTCTGAATGGAAAACGGCTTTGCTGCGGGAAAAAGACGAAGGTTTGGCGTAATACCCGCAAGCCGTGCGCTATGCGCACTTAACAAACGATCTGCAGTTCGCTTTTTTGATAAAGCTAGATCGAGATGAAAACTGCGTAAGAATCGTTTCGTTCGTCAATACAATTTGATTGAGCAGAAAAGGCACCGGAAGACCGGTGCTTTTTCACGTATATGAAGACGATTCGAAACGTAGACAGGATGAGAACGTAGATACTAGTGATTTTGCGTCAATTTAACTTAGACGGCGTTACGAAAATATTTATGTATGGTATTCTTTGAACATTTCAAACCATGTTTGCGATGGTTGAAGTCAATGGGATTCCGGCACTGAACCTTCACGGGATATTGCCGGTAAACAAATCTGAAATGCATAAAGAAGAAAAGAAGGAGGAAGTCTTATGGAAAATGCTGCTGTGCAGCAGGTGAATCCGCTTGGAACGGAGAAAATCTCAAAACTGCTGATCAAATTTTCAGTGCCATCGATTGTCGCGATGCTTGTGTCATCGCTGTACAACATCGTCGATCAGATTTTTATTGGACAGGGGTTAGGGTATCTTGGCAATGCGGCAACCACTGTGTCCTTTCCGCTCAGTACACTGTGTCTG
Source organism: uncultured Allobaculum sp. (assembly GCA_948467695.1). Lineage (GTDB taxonomy): Bacteria > Bacillota_I > Bacilli_A > Erysipelotrichales > Erysipelotrichaceae > Allobaculum. The sequence goes on from CAOKFJ010000170.1 coordinate 1,797, forward strand.
GCAATTGCCTTGCTGCTGGGTGTCGGTGCGGCTTCCTGCTACTCGCTGCAGTTAGGAGAAGGAAAACCGGAACTTGCGGCGCAAAGTGCCGGAAGCGCGATGAGCGCTATGTTTCTGGCGGGTGTCATCTATTTTGTGGTTGGCGAGCTGATGCTTACTTCAGTGCTTCCGTTATTCGGCGCGACACCGGAAAACTACGCGTATGCGCTGGAATACTCCCGCATTATTCTGATCGGGATGCCGTTTCTGATTGTCGGCAATGGTATTTCGCAGCTTTGCCGAGCGGATGGATCGCCGTCGTTCTCCATGTTTTTCATGGTCGTCGGTGCGATCGTCAACTGCATACTCGACCCGATTTTTATCTTTGTTTTCCACTGGGGCATGTCGGGGGCGGCATGGGCGACAATTATAGGTCAAATTGTCACTTTTCTGCTTGCGCTGCTGTATATCCCCCGTTTCAAACACGCAAAGATTACAAAAGAAAGTTTCAAAATCCGCTGGTCCGCGCTGAAAAAATGCTGCGAACTGGGTATGTCTTCATCGCTTAACCAGGCGGCGATTCTCATTGTTCAGATCTGCATAAACAATCTGTTCAAATACTATGGAGCGGCTTCCGTATACGGTGCAAACATTCCCATTGCGGCAAGCGGTGTCGCGTTTAAACTGAACGGTTTATATGTTTCCATTATGGTTGGTCTTGCGCAGGGAATGCAGCCGATCATCGGCTTTAACTATGGAGCGCAGCAGTATAAACGTGTACGGAAATGTCTGCTGACGGCAATGGCGACGATCGTTGTTCTTGGCTCTATGGTGGAACTGCTTTTCCAGCTTTGCCCCACACAGCTGATTCTGCTGTTTGGAAACGGGGATGAGATGTATCTGCGCTTTGGTGTGATGATGCTTCGCGTATATCTGATGATGATCGGTGTTCAGGGTATATGGGCTCTTTCTTCCAACTATTTTGCGGCAATTGGACAGCCGCTCAAAGGTGTATTCCTGTCGCTTTCCCGTTCGATCATTTATTTCCTTCCCCTCGCTTTCACATTCCCGATGATCTGGGGAATCGAAGGTCTTGTCTGTGCGCAGCCGGTTGCGGATTTCCTGTCTGTGCTCACCGCAATTATCATGGTTGCGATTTCCTTTAAAGCCATGAAAAAACTCGAAGAAAACAAAGCGCATATTGAAAACGCCGCGTAATAATTGACGTAAGGAGTTTGCGATATGACGATTCTTGAAGTTAAAGAGCGTTCAGAAACGCTTGTCGAACAGCTGCTTGCCGTATGGGAAAGCTCGGTCAGAGCAACGCATCTGTTTTTAAGCGAAGAAGAGATTGCGCGCATACGACAGTATGTCCCGCAGGCGCTTGAAGAGGTTTCCGTGCTCGTGATCGCGCAGAATGACGAAGGCAGGCCGAATGGTTTCATGGGAATTGCCGGACAGTATCTGGAGATGCTGTTTGTCGCTGATGAAGAGCGCGGTAAAGGAATCGGCAAAGACCTGCTGCTCTATGGAATGAATACGTATGGCGTCAATGACCTTTCGGTCAATGAACAGAATCCTCAGGCAGAAGGTTTCTATGAACATATGGGATTTACGGTCTACAAGCGTACGGAATGCGATGAACAGGGAGATCCCTATCCGCTTCTGTATATGAATCGCAAAGGCTGATTTTTCATTTGGATAACATTTAGATAAATAAGGATAAAGAAAACAGGCTGAATATTTTCGCTCTTTGGTGGGCGGATATTCAGCCTGTTTGTGCAATGGTCAGTTTGATAAGGGAAAAGGATGCGGTTATGGTCAAGCTGATGCTGACTAAGCCGCTTTCAGGTCTTTTTTATCGTCGGCTGATGGTTCAGTTTCGTCAACACGGACAAGGGTCTGGCGAATGCGGTGACCTTTGATTCGGCGTATCTGAACGGTCAGCGGACCGATGCGCGTTTCGAGCTGGGCTCCGTCTTCGGGAATGTAGCCCATTGAACCGATGACGTAGCCGGAAAACGTTTCGAAATCATCAAGGTGCAGTTCCATGCCAAGCGCTTTGGACACATCGTCCAGATCGGCTTCGCCGTTGATGCGCCAGACATTGTGCGGAAGCTTGACGATATCCGCCTGACGTTTTTCTTCTTCTTCGGACAGTTCGCCAAACAGCTCTTCGATAATATCGTGCAGAGTCACCAGTCCGACTACGCCGCCGTACTCATCCAGAACAATGGCGAAGTACGTGTGGCGCTGCTTCATCATGCGAAGCAGTTCATCGGCAGTGGTGTTTTCCGCCGCAAACAGCGGTTTGTCGACACATTCGTCGAGAATGGTTTTCTTGCCCCACCCGCTCAGACGGAAATAGTCGCGTGTATCAAGAACGCCGATGATATCGTCTCCGCTGTCGTTGGTAATGGGATAGAAGGTATGCCGATTCGCCATGATGATCTGCTTCCAGTCGTGCGGTTCGTCTTTCATCGAAAGTGAAACCATGTCCGAACGGTGCGTGCAGATTTCATCAAGTGTCGTTTCGTTGAGATCAAGCGCGTTTTCGAGGACTTCGCGCTGTTCTTCCATTTCCGGCTGCCGTGAGGCTTCGAGAAGACGTGTCAGTTCATCGTCGGTTTCCACGCTGTCTTCGGGAATCCAGAAAAACAGACGTGAAAGAGGGCGATGGAAGTTTTCCACGCTGTCGGGCGAGAAATGAATGGAGCGCGACAGGCGCAGCCAGATCAGGCCGATCAGAAATTCGATGCCAAGAACTGCCCAGAGATTTCCCTCAAAAAGAAGGAAGGACAGAAAGCGAAGGGTTTGGGCGGCATAGCAGAGCAGCCATGATGAGAGTGTCTGAAAAAGAAGAGCCAGAAACAGATCCATCGCGCGATGCTTCCCGCTTGTTTCCTGCTGCGCAAACAGCGTCAGCACAAACAGAGCAGCGGCAAGAGAGACGACGGACAAGCCGACAAAAAGCATGATAAGTATCTCCTTTGATATAGATAAGCTCATGACAGAGCGTGTGTATTGGGTACAGATATTTAATTGTAGCATGCCATACAAATAATGCTTTGTGAGTGCGGCATGACCGGTTGTGCGCGTGATGGAGAATGAAGAAAACCGGACACTGTGATGTTGATAAGTTCCCTTTTAGTAGACACTCCAAATATCCAAAGGAGTTCTCATTGAA
>CAOKFJ010000171.1 GCA_948467695.1 uncultured Allobaculum sp.
AGTTGTAGGAGTAGCGCACAGGATATTTGGTTTCTTTATGCAGTTTGGATTCAGGCAGCACAATGCTTTCAGGCATTGTCACCTGATCGCCGACCTGGGAAATGTGCACATTGGCGACTTTTTCAAGGTAGGCATTCAGACCGGTCGCAAGCGATACGCCATTGTTTCCGGTGATGTGAATCTTTCCGTCTTTTGCCTCGACGTCGTAGTAGTCGTAGCCGTTTGCGGCGTCTTTGAGTTCGAACGTGAACCAGTCTGTATACTGCGCACCAAGACGACGCTCGATAATGCCCTGCACTTCGGCGATCGTATCGGTCTCGGTGATCGGTGTTGCGTAGTCGGTGTCTTCAAAATCAGCAACGACAACTTCCGGTGTTTCCTGCACCGGTGTGCCGGATTCTTCGCCATGAAGCACGAATTCGCGCACCTGGCTCTTGGAACTGCTGGAGTTGTATTCCATGTACAGACGGACAAAGCGCGCTTCCTTGCCGTTAAGCTGCCATGTTTCGCCATCGCTTGTCGCCTGATCTTTATTGGTCTTGCGCGCTACGCGCTCGAAGTCCTTGCCATCCATCGAGGTGTAGATGGAGTACTGGGAATAGCCTGTCTCGGGCGTGTAGACGATCGCTTCATCAAGGGTGTAGTTCTTTTCAAGATCGATATCGATGTATGCCGGATACATCTCGCCGTTCCATACGGTATTCAGTCTGCCATCGACAATCTTCGAGACATTGGCGGCACCGGTGTTCGTGTGGATCGGTTTGTTTTCCGCGATGTTTGTTCCCGCAGGAATATCTGTGGTCGCATCCTGCATGGAAAGAATCTTCAGTTCGGCAAGCGCGGGCCAGGGGTCGCCGCCGGTGTTGGTGATCGATTTGATCAGCACACGAACAGTCTGAACCGTTTTCTGCTCATCGAAGCTGACCATCTTCACGCAGTCGCCATCCACACGGGTAGCCGTCTGGTTTTCGGCAAGAACCGTCCAGTCGGCATCGTCAGCTGCCGCTTTTCCGAGAATGTCGTAAGTGAATTCGAACCGGGACGCGTCGGCTGCGCCGAGGTTTTCGAACGCCGCTTCGATCGCATTAACCTTCTGCGGTTTGTTGAAATCAACCTGCACCCATGCCTGTCCGCCGGTTGTCGAAAGTCCGCGGCTGAAGACATAGAGAGACTTGTAGTCGCCGTCCACAAGATTTGCGGGATTGCCCTGTCCCGGTGTGATCGAGGAAATGGTTCCGTTGGGAGCGATGTTGATCAGATCGCCCGGCTGCGGTTCGCCCTCCTCTTTCTGTGTGTAGATTTCCACTTCCGCTACGCCTGGCCAGAACTGACCGGTGGCGCCATCGGTGAGCGGATCGGAGAGAATAAGGTCGATTTCCGAACATTTCATTCCCTCGTCCCATGTGAATGTCAGCGTATCCGCCAGAGAGAAGTCGTCTTTTTCCACATCGACAATCGGCTGATCGACAACGTTGTTGACGATGTGCTGAAGCTTGAGGTCCATCGAACGGTTGGCGAAGCCTTTTTCAAACTTCACCACCATTTTGTAGATGGCAGGACCATCAAGCGGCGTCATGAAGCGAAGAGTCGAAGGCCACTGCGCCCCGTTTGCTACCCAGAGCGTTCCATCATCGCCGTCAACGAGATTCTCCGCGCTGTGCCCGCCTTCTTCCGAGGGGACTTCAATTGTAAAATCAGCGGCACGGTTTTCGAGATTGGCAGGAGGAGCTGCCAGTACAGGAACCTGAATCAGAGAAAGAGACATGCTTGCCGCTGCAACGGAAGCCATCGCTCTCTTCATCAGAGTCGTTGAGATTTTTTTCATCGTAAATCCTTTCTTTTTTCATACTTGCGGTATGGTGACATGTCCTTTTTTCGCCCGTAATGTCACCCGATTCTATGTTATCGTGCTGGATGCGCTATCACAAAGAACTTTTTTGTCCATACGGAAAAATATTCTTTTACAAATAGTGTGTTTTTTTATCGCTTTTCGATACACAAATCTCATTTTCATGGATTTCTTCGCTTCACTTATGACCGGCCGCTTTCTTATGCAGGCGGTGCATACGATAAAAAAGACCGCAGGTCTCATTGGATCTGCGGTCTTTGTATATCAGTTGCGATTAAAAGGTTATGGTCCGCTTTGCGTAAGAACTATTCGCCTTTCAGAGCTTTGACTGCGTCTTCGTTCGGGATCAGACGAACTTTGAGCAGAGCGCGGTGCAGAGCGTCGGTTGCGCTGGAGATGGCTGCCTGGTCTTTGTCCAGAGCGGCTTTACCGGCTTCGAGCGCTGCATTGAGCTCGGTGGTGTCTTTGTACAGATCAGCGGTTTTGATGATCGCGTCAGCTGTTTTGATGGTCAGTTCAAGAGCCCATGTATCGAAGATTGTCGATGTTTCGACATCGATCTGATGTGTGATTTCGCCACCGTACTGCGCGTTTCCTTTAAGAGTAACGTTCAGTTTGCCGGTAGCGGCATCTTTTTCAGCCACGAAGTAGTAGTCGGTTCCATAGTGGAGTTCTTCATCGGCTGTGACGTTGATGTAGTCGCTCAGATCGGTTTTGCCTTCAACGTAGTTGGGGATGCTTGTCGGCCATTCAATCTTGAGACCGGCAGCGTCTTCAATGGACGATTTCGGGAATTCTCTTGCCAGACGCAGTTCGGAAATCGACATATGGGAGTCGTTCTGCGCGCCGTTTTCAACGGTGTGCACACCATACAGACGTACAGCCTTGGCAGTTACAGGATGATTGAATTCCGCAACTTTCCAGCCGGTTGTGTATGGCCAGTCGCCTTCGGAGATATCGATCCATTCGCCATCGGCAGTCTCTTTGTACTGCACTTTGTAGCTGACGATCTGTCCATTGCGTCCGCCGCTTCCGGAGGAGTTTCTGGGCAGATAGCGCAGAGCGGCAACTTCGGTGGGCTCATCGAATGTCAGATCGATGGTGCGTTTTTCAAGCTGCGTCGCTTCGCTGGTGTTCCAGTTGGTGTGGAACCATGTGCCCGGGTTGTTGTCGAGAACATTGCTTGCCGGACCTTCAACGCCAGTTCCGGGGTAAACGGATGCGGCTGTTGCCGTCAGACCATCGGTGGGCAGGTCGTATTCGGTTGTTTCGGGATCGCGTTCGTACGGTTTTCCGATCTTGACGTTCACAAGGCGGTTCGCGCTGTGATCTTCGGATTCAACGTAGAGCAGACGGGTATCGGGATCGCCGGTTTCGAGTTCGGTGATGCTGGCATTGCCTGCGCCTTTGACTTCGAATGTGTCGATCAGATAAGCCATCGAGTAGATGGTGCTTGCGGTTGTGTTGGTGAAGCCTTCATCTTTGCCGTTGATGACAACGGATTCAAGAGCGGTTGTGGAGTTGGTTTCCATACCGATCGTTACAGGATACATTTCCACTTCGGAAATACCGTTGGCGTATTTCGCGTTGGCTGTTGCGCCTGCTTTGGTATCCCATTCGATCTTGAGAACAGTGATGGCTGTCGGGTCGAATTCGTACGTGTACGGTTTAACCTTGGTATTTGTCGAAACGTTCAGCGGTTCGCCGATTGTCTCGGTGAATTCGATTTCTTCCCATGTACCGTCTTCACCGGTTGCGGATTTGTACAGTTTCACATCGCCCGCATCCGGATACTGCATGGACCATGTATCGGCGCAGAAGTAGATCTTGGTCTGCGCGATGTTCTGCGCGGTATCCAGATAGATCTTGAATTCATTGTGGAAGCGTTCGCCATCCGCAACGTCCTGTGCGGCATTGAAGTTGGACCAGATGCCTGCGTTGTAGCTGTTGACAGGATCTTTCGGATTGACGTTGCCGTCTTTGATCGCCTGAATGTTATCGGACTGCAGGCTTGTGGGAATATTGGTTTCGAGCTTGTAGCCAAGAGACGGTACAACGTTGACACCGGTTGTCATTTCGGCATCGCGTACAGCGATGGAGGCGGTAACGGGGAACGGATCGCCGAGAACATCAGCAGTACCTTTGACAACAACAGTGCCCGGAGTGTTCCATGCATCGTCAGCGACAGCTTCCCAGGCTACCGGTGCAAGGATCGGCAGTTTGGATCCGTCGGGTTTCAGCACGGAAAGAGTTGCGGGCAGTTCGTATTTTGTGCCGGTAGGGATAGCGGCGGAGTAATTCTGCACAGCGCCGATTTCGCTGATGACATTGATGTAGAAGGACAGCTTGTTGCCATCGCAGATACCATTGACAACAACGGAGCCGGAAGCGGACAGATCATCCATGGAAACTTCTTCCCAGACGATCGGCATATCGTTTTTCACGGTGCCGTCAGTGTAGGTCAGGTTGGCGGTTGCGGGCACGTACATAGCAGCCCTGGGCGTATTCGGCAGAAGCGAGTGTGGTTTCTTCTTCCACAGCGCCTGCTGCTTTAACGGTTACTGTTGCCGGTTCGAGACCATTTGCCTCGGCGGTCACTTTAATGTCGCCGTTTGTGCCGTTGGATTTAACGATCGCAACAACTTTGCCGGAGAACGCTTTGCGGTCGGCATCGGTGAAATCCTGATGATCGATGGAGTTTCCGTTGTCCATCGCAACCAGTTCGCCCGCGCCTTCCACTTTGATGGATACGCGATCTGCAGCATTCGCCACTTCGTTGTCCTTTTCGTCAAGAACATCAACGGTTACATACAGAAGATCGCTGCCGTCGGCTTTGATTTCCTTACGGTCCGGTGTGGCTTTGAGTTTAGCTGCATCGCCGAATGTCGTTACGCTGTTGCGTCCGACTGTTTTTTCAATAATATGGCCTTCTGTATCGTAGGCAGTAGCGGTCAGGGTTCCGTCTTCATACGGTACATACCATGTCAGATACAGGTTTTTATCGCGTGTGGAATCCGCGCCTTCGCCTTCATACAGACGCCACTTGTAGCCGTTGGCGGTTGTTTTTTCGGTGAATTC
>CAOKFJ010000172.1 GCA_948467695.1 uncultured Allobaculum sp.
TTGCTTATGGTTGATAGACCGTATGCATGATCGCTCTGATCGATCAGGTTTGCGCGAATCGTGGCTTTACCGTTTTCAACGTTATACTTGATCGCGTTTTCGACAAGATTGTAGAAGGCACGATACAGAAGATCCGCATCGCCTTCCACTTCAAAATCCGATTGTATGACCTCAGCATCCGGATTGAATATAATCCCGATGTTTTTCTGAGCAGCAAGAGGACGAAGATCATCGACAGCTTCTTCGATCAGATCAAGCACGCAGATCTCTTCAAGATTATCGAGATGTTCAAGATCATCGAGATGCGTCAGATCGAGAAGCGTTTTAACCAGATTCTGAAGACGTGTCAGCTGCTTTTCAAAAACGGAGAGCAGCGCTTCGTACTCGTCTACGGTATGATCAGGATTTTTGCGGAAAACATCGAGTTTGGTTTGAAGAACAGCAAGCGGAGTCCGCAGTTCATGCGCCGCATTTGCGCTGAATCTCTGCTGCTCCGAAAACGCCTCGTATAAGCGCTGGCTCATATCATTGAAAGAAAGCGTCAGTTCATCAATTTCATCCTGAAAGCCCGGAATGACGATAAGGGTATCAAGAGAGGAAGCATCTCTCTGTTTCACCGCTTCGTTCAGTTTTTCCAGCCTCTTGAGTGCATGTCCGGTCGCATAATAGGCGAGCGCTCCACCTACAGCGGTGATCACGACAGTGTAAATAACGCTTGTAGAAGTGAATGCCATTCTCGCCTGCCTGGCTTGAGGCGCGATGTGTATCGGTGTCATAGGAATTTTAACGGGTTCATCCGATACTGGATCCTCTGAGTTCGGCGCAATCATAGCCGGTGACACGTGCGCCGCTTCAATCTCGTCAGCCATGCGCGTAGCAGAGATGTTAAGCGTATACGTCAGCACGATGCAGCAAAGCGCTAAAAGCAGACTGCAAAGCAAGGTAATCCGCCAGCGAATGGTCAGTTTCATCTGCCTGAATCCTGCTTTCCCGTCAAATCATTGTTTTTTATATCGTCCAGATCCGATTCAGGCGGACAGTGGAAGATATAGCCTTCGCCGATACGCGTTTCAATCGGATCATCTCCGAGCACAGCGCGAAGCTTTTTGCGCAGGGATGAAATATGAACGCGCACTGCGCCGCTGAACGAATTGACATCCGCATTCCATACATGCTCAATCAGATTCTCCTGACTGATCACAGCCTCAGGATTGAGCATGAAATATTCGAGAATGCCGAATTCTTTGCGCGTCAATGGAAGGATCGCCCCCTGAACAGACGCGGTTCTTTTGGAGAGATCGAGCCTGATCCCGCACAGATCGATGATGGATAGGGGAGCGGAGTATTTTTTTCGCAGCAAAGTGCGGATTCTCGCTTCAAGCTCTTCAAAATGAAAGGGTTTGGCCAGATAGTCATCCGCACCGCCATCCAGACCTTTGACCTTATCGGACACCGAACTTCGAGCGCTTAGAATCAGTATTTTCAAATCCGGAAAAGACGGACGGACTTTTTCGAGAACTTCCATGCCGTCCATACCGGGAAGATTCAAATCGAGAATGACCAGGTCATATTCCTCGACGCTGATCATTTCATACGCCTGAAAGCCATCGTCAATACAGTCAACCGCATAGCCATCCATTTCCAGACCTTCACAGATTGCCTCGCGAAGATCCTGTTCATCTTCTACGACTAGAATTCTCATCGCCATCCTCCTTTGCCAAACGCATTTCGCGAATATTTCTATTGACATCCATATGATATCGAAATGACAAAATGATAGCAGATAAATTGCAACAATAATGCAGATTGAACTTTCGGCGCATTTCCATGAACTTCTGTCTTCGGGTAAACGAGAGATTGCAGCGCTCCGGCATTCTGTCTTTTACCTAATAGCGGACCACTGAAAACAGAATAATTATCTTAAGATTCGCTTGATTGTTAAGGGTAAAAGTCTCGCTTTGCATCAATTTAACATCGCCCTGCCTACTCTGAACAAAGATGATTGGAAAGCGAGGAACGACTGTGTTTGAGATTAAACACCTGACGAAACGCTATGGCGACACTGTGGCGCTCGATGACGTTTCGTTCAATATCGACAAAGGAATGACCTTTATCACGGGGCCATCCGGATCAGGCAAATCAACTCTTCTGAAACTGATGTGTGCGCTCGAAAGCCCAAACGAGGGAAATGTTCTGTACTGGAGCCGCGATCTTGCGTCATTGACTGATGCAGAGAAGCGCAAATTCTATAATCGAATGTTTGGATTTGTATGGCAGGACTACAACCTGATCGAGGAATGGAACGTAATGGAAAACGTCATGCTTCCCGCACAGCTCAACGGAAAAACCAAAGACGAAGCGATGAACGTTCTTTCCAGACTCCATATCGCTGATCTCGCCAGTCAGCCTGTACGTCTGCTTTCAGGCGGTCAGAAACAGCATGTCGCGATGGCCAGAGAACTGATGAAAGATCCGCGTGTAATCTTTGCGGACGAACCCACCAGTGCGCTTGATGCCGAGTCTTCCAACGCGCTGATGAAAACGCTGCGAGAAGAAGCAGAGCATCGTGCTGTCATCATCGTCACACATGACACATCGCTCATACAGGAAGGAGATGCCTGGATCGAGCTCGACAAAGGTGAACTTGTCTCTGTGCGAAACGGCGTTGTTCCACCCGAACAGCATGACAAAAACGCCCACACACCCTATGAACTGCCGTTAAAAAACGCATTCCATACCGCGTGGACTTCCATGAGAAGAAAACCTGGGCGTTCGCTTCTGTCCATTTTCTGCATTTTTCTCAGTGCACTTATGATGACCGTCGCAACAACCGGAACACTCGACAGCTCGATTCGCTCTGAATTCAACGAACTGATTGATACGTTTGGCGAAAATGTCATGGACATCACCATCGCAGGAAGTTTCATGAGCGCTTCAGGCGGTGACGAAAATGTGCCGTTTACCGATATCAATCAAGATATTTCCGGACTGTATGAACAATACGCCACAGATGAGCGCGTTGAGTTTGCGGTATATTCACAGGCGCTCGATAACATAACAGTGAAACTGGATGGCAGCACATATCCGATTGAAGACAGTTCGAGTACACCTGTACTTTCCAGAATGCTTTTTGGCACAATGCCAAGTAGCGGAGAATACGAAGTGATTGTTCCTTCAAGTTTTGTCGAAATGACAGGGGAGACCGAAAAATCCATCCTTGAAAAAGAAATCGAACTGACATGCGAAGTCGTCAACTGGGACAGCGGTGAACCCGTATGGAAACCGGCTTCAGTGAAAGTCATTGTCTGTGGTGTAGCGGAAAACATCGTTCACTACGACTATGAAGGAGAGATTATGAGCTTTGATGTGCCTAACTCCTTCTTCCTCAGCAAAGACGCGCTGACTGATTTGCGTGCTCAAGCCGGTATGGACAGTGATGCGGTCAACTTCATCATGCGCGCCAGAACACCAAAAGCGCTGCTTGAGATTCGAGACGAACTGAACGCGCAGGGAATTGTCCCGACGGGATATTTCGAACTGATGGAAGGGCTGACTGATCTTGAAGATGACACTGCTGTGATTTCCCAAAATCTCTCCAATCTGATGATCGCCGCTTCAATAGCGCTCATTGTTGTCGCAGGCTTGGTCAATGCAGGAATGCGAAAAAAAGAGACCGCTATTTTCGAGATCAGCGGTTTCGGAAATACACACCTTTTGAAAATGCTGGGTGCCCAGGCGCTTATTTCGATTGCCGCCGCTTGGATTGTGATGCTTGCCGGATCTCCTCTGTGGAGCATGGCTGCACAGGCAGCATTCGGTATTTCGCTCCTTAATCCGTATGCACTGACCATGAGCTGCCTGTGGACCGCAGGTGCGGATATTCTTGAAACAATCTGCGTGATCCTGATCAGTTTTCGCGTCAATCTAGTCAAGATACTGAAAGCTGAAGAAAACTAGAACAATTCAGCCTTACTCTCTACTGCTTCGATTTCGGTACGAAAGAAGCATAGGGATCCAAATAAAGGAGACATCTCGTGATACAAATCGAAAATCTCATCAAGCGGTACGGAAATAAAACGGTATTTGATGGCGCATCAGCCATCTTCCCCGATACCGGTCTGATCTGTCTGCTTGGTCCTTCCGGTTCCGGAAAAAGCACTCTCTTCAATCTGCTCGCTGGTTTCGACTCCGATTATCAGGGCACAATTGAAGCGAATGGACGCATACTCTCAACGTTAAGCGAAGACGAACTTTGCGCATGGCGCAGAGATAAAATCGGGTTCATTTTCCAGAACTACTGTCTGCTTGAAAATCGAAGCGCAGTAGACAACATCGTGTTTGCGCAAGATCTTCATCCGCAAATGCAGAATCAGGAAGAAAAAGCGCAGTTCATGCTGGATCATATGAACATCGGCGATAAAGCCGATGAGTCCGTTTCTTCGCTGTCTGGAGGACAGAAACAGAGAGTCGCAGCCGCAAGAGCGCTGATGTACGATGCGAAACTGATTCTTGCCGATGAGCCAACCGGCGCGTTGGATCGAAAAAGCAGTGACCAGATCATGGCTATGCTGCAGTTAATGTCCAAAAATCGTCTGGTACTCGTCATCACCCATGACGAAAAGATCTGCAGATACGCAGATCATGTATACCGTGTGAAGGATGGACAGATCATTGACGAACAGCAAGAAGAACGCGTCGAATCAGAAAGTTTGTCGAATTTCGATCAAAGCGTAAATCCAAATCAAGACATCCTGGATAATGATCAGCACACAAAAGAAGATCTAAATACCCCCGTATCGCCATCACCGATGCGAATGGCAAAACAGAACATACGCATCTATCTGAAGAAATGGGTGACCGCCACTTTTCTGAGCGCAATTGTGATTGCGCTTGCGATTCTTTC
>CAOKFJ010000173.1 GCA_948467695.1 uncultured Allobaculum sp.
CAATTTTCTCGATGCCGACCTGTTCGAAAATCTAGAGGGAGAACCTGTTCTCGATGATGTGAAGGACGGTTATCAGGAAATCGAAAAATCGCTGGAACTGATTCCCAAAGACGGTGTCTACGCCGTTCCTTATGTAGCGAATGCAGCAGGCATTCTCTACAACGTGGACATGTTTGAAGAACACAACTGGCCGATTCCTGAAACATGGGATGAACTGATCAGCTTGTGCAAAACAATCAAAAGCGAAAACATTACCCCGCTCTACTTCGGCTTCAAAGACACATGGACAACACTTGCCCCATGGAACGCTCTTGCCGTTGAACTTTGCGATGCGGATGTCGCCATGCAGGTCAACAAAGGCGAAACGACATTCAGCGAAGCATACGTTGAGCCGGCTGACAAAATCAAAGAACTGCTCGATTATTGCGAACCCAATCCATTCGCCTATGCGTACAATGATGCAGCCACGGCTTTCGCCAAAGGCGAAGCAGCGATGTGGCCGATCGGAAGCTATGCCATTCCGCAGATTCTGTCGGTCAACCCGGATATGAAAATCGGTTCGTTCGTGATGCCCGCAGTCGATAATCCCGACGATCGCATTCTGAACTCCGGTATCGATCTGCAGTTCTCCATTCTTAAAGACACTCCCAACAAGGAAGCAGCCATCGAGGTTCTCGAGTACATGATGTCGGACGAAGTGCTCAACATGTATATCGCAGACCAGGGCGGTATTTCCGCTAAAGAAGGCGACTTCCCCATACCCGAAACTCTGTCCGATATGGAACCCTGGATCGTAGAAGGAAAAGTCGCGGATTTCCAGGATCACCATTATCCTGCTGAAATGGCTGCCGACGCGCTTATTCAGACGTATCTTCTCGATGACTCCGAAAATGCGCGCGAAAAATTCCTCTCGGATTTTGACACAGCATGGCAGCGCTACAACAAATATCTGATTCGCCGTCTGAAAAGCGGCAGCGGAGACTGATTATGAAGAAAAAAAGAAAAATGTCCAAGAAGCAGAAAACGTATCTGTTCATCATCATCCCGGTTGTACTCCTGTTTTTCATGTTTAATACATGGCCCATGCTCAATGGCTTCTTCTATTCATTCACGAACTACAAAGGATATGGAAGCTACGAGATGGTCGGCTTCCAGAACTATATCGATCTGTTCAGCGATACCCGAGTTCTGAAAAGCTATCTCTTCACCTTCAAGTACGCGATCTGCGGAACCATTCTGGTCAACGTGCTCTCGCTGCTTATGGCTCTTGCCCTGAATGCCAAAATCAGATGCAAATCCGCTCTTCGCGGTATCTACTTCGTGCCCAACATTCTGGGCGGCCTGATCATCGGCTATATCTTCAGCTACATCTTTACATACATCATTCCCGCAATCGGTCAGACCTGGAACATCGAATGGCTGCAGAATTCCATTCTCTCTTCTCCGGCTTACGCCTGGATCGGCGTGCTTATCGTCGGTGTATGGCAGGCCGTCGCCATGACAACCATCATCTATATTTCCGGTCTCCAGACGGTTCCCGGTGATGTATATGAAGCGAGCCGTATCGATGGTTCGAGCAAATGGACCGAATTCTGGAAGATCACCTTCCCGCTGATCATTCCTTTTGTCTCAATCAATCTGGTGCTGACGACCAAGAACTTCATGATGGTATTCGATCAGATCCTCTCTCTTACCGGCGGCGGTCCGGCACAGTCGACAGACTCGATCTCCTATCTGATCTACAACAATGGTCTTGACGGCGGACAGTTCGGCTTCCAGTCAGCCAACGCCTTCATCTTCTTCCTTGTCATCGTGATTTTCTCGATTGTGCAGCAGAACATCACCAGCAAGAAGGAGGAACAGCTCTAATGGAAAAAGCGATTCGAAAATCGGTTAAGAAACCAAAGGAAAAAACAAACTGGGTTCTGACGATCATCCTGATTCTCGGTACCTTTACCGTTTTCTTCCCTCTTTATATGGCGATCAACATCGCCTTCAAGCAGCCCTCGGAAATGACCAATTCCATCGAAGGCGCGCTCGGTCTTCCCTCCAGCATTAATTTTTCCAACTTTGCCGAAGCCATGCGCGTGACTGATTTCTGGCATTCGCTGGGCAACTCTCTGTTCATCACTCTGGCAACAATTGCTTTGGCGCTTGTTGTCTACTCCCTTGCCGGCTATGTGCTTGGACGCACTATCGCCAAGCACAAAGGCTTCAAGTGGGTCTACCTCTATCTGATCTCCGGAATGTTCGTTCCCTTCGCTATCCTGATGATGCCTCTGGTTAAAGAAACCGCAATGCTTCATCTTGGCAATCAGTTTGGCGTCATTCTTCTTTATCTGGTGTTCTATATGCCGATGAACGTCATGCTGTATGCCGGATACATGAAAAACATTCCGACAGTCATTGAAGAAGCGAGCGAAGTGGATGGCGCATCCACCTGGACAACTTTCTGGCGCGTGATCTTCCCGATGATGAAGCCGATGCATGCAACCGTCGCCGTTCTGACCGCGCTTGGAACATGGAACGACGTCATGACACCTCTTGTCATCATGTCGGGAACCGGAATCAACACGCTGCCGATCGCTCAGCTCAATTTCCAGACACAGTTTGGAACAAACTACAACCTTGCGTTTGCTTCCTACATCATGTCTCTGATTCCCATTCTGCTCTTCTATATTATTTGCCAGAAACAGATCATCAGCGGCGTCGCCAATGGCGCAGTGAAAGGCTGATCGAGAAAGGAAATATTATGTCCGTAAGTCTCAAGCATATCAACAAAACCTATCCCAACGGCTACCAAGCTGTTAAAGACTTCAACCTCGACATCAAGGACGAAGAGTTCATTATCTTTGTCGGTCCTTCCGGCTGCGGAAAATCCACCACTCTGCGCATGGTTGCCGGTCTTGAAGACATCACCGGCGGCGAACTGCTGATCGACGGCAAGCGCATGAACGAAGCCGAACCGAAAGACCGCAACATCGCAATGGTCTTCCAGAACTATGCGCTGTATCCTCATATGACTGTTCGCAAGAACATGGAGTATCCGCTCAAGATCGCCAAACTGCCCAAAGAGGAAATCAATGCCCGCGTTGCGGAAGCAAGCCGCATTCTTGGCCTCGATGCCCTGCTCGACCGCAAACCCAACGCCCTTTCCGGCGGTCAGAGACAGCGTGTTGCCATGGGCCGCGCGATTGTGCGAAATCCCAAAATCCTGCTCATGGATGAACCACTCTCCAACCTGGATGCCAAACTGCGCGGTCAGATGCGTATTGAAATCACCAAGCTTCACAAGAAACTGAAATCCACCATCATCTATGTCACCCATGACCAGACCGAAGCCATGACCCTTGGCGATCGAATCGTCGTGATGTGCGATGGCGATGTGCAGCAGATCGATACCCCGGAAAACCTGTACAACCGTCCCGCAAATAAATTCGTTGCCGGATTCATCGGCGCTCCCCAGATGAATTTTCTCGATATGATCGTTGAAGAAACGCCGCAGGGCGCACTTCTCAAGCAGTCGAACTCGACCCTTACCCTTACTCCCGTCCAAAGCAGACTGCTCAAAGACAAAGGTTTCAAATCCGGTGATCACGTCACACTCGGCATTCGTCCAGAGAATCTGAGCGCTGCTATCGACACAAAAGATCACGCCAACTGCATCGAAGGCGTTGTCGAGGTCTTCGAAATGCTCGGATCCTCATCCAATATCTATGTCAGCGTCAACGGTCAGAACATTGCCGCGATCATGCCTGCCGGTCACTTCTGCAAAGAAGGCGACAAAGTCTCGCTCAACGTGGATATCGATGCCATCCACCTGTTCGATCCAAAATCCGAATTGAACCTGCTCAATATGTAAGTATTCCCCAATTGTTCCAGACAGTTCCCTATTCAATATCCTGACCCTGTTGGATTTTCCCTACTCAAATCCCAAACTCTTTACTTCAACTCATTTTGTATTGCATACCTGAGCCAAAGGTCAGCAATCGCTAAAGCGGATGGACTCGCCCATAGCCATCCGCTTTTCTGCATTCCTGCAGAACCAATGTCTCAGTTAAGAGTGGAAACGTTCTATTTATCTGTTAAACAGCCGCAATATGGCAATGCATTGCCAAAAGGATATTGAAATCTATACAGTATATACAGAGGACAGACAGGAGAGCTGGTATGAAAACTATTCAAAACCTATCCGCTAAAGAGGAAGCCTATTGGAGAGAGCAGATTCGTCGTGCAGATGCGATCGCGTCAAAAGCGCATAAAGGGCAGAAAGACAAGGGCGGAAGAGCGTACGCTGAGCATCCGCGTGCAGTGGCAGCCATGCTGGACGATCCGCTTTTAAAAACTGCGGCATTGCTGCATGACGTAATCGAAGACACAGAATGGACGGCTGATGATCTGCTGGCGGCTGGTATTCATCCGAAGGTTGTTGAGACAGTCTGCACGCTGACGCATCAGGAGCAGGAAACATATGACGAGTACCTGACTCGCGTAGGCAGGAATCCGCTCGCCGTAGAGGTCAAACTTGCGGATCTGCGTCACAATTCCCAGCTGGATCGTATTCCAAACCCGGGGCCGAATGATTTTGAGCGTCTAAAAAAATACGCCAGAGCCCAGGCGTTTCTTCTTGGAAAACGCCTGACTCCCAAAGAAGCAGACACGGAATAAAGAGACTTCTGCAAATGACGAAGAAAGCGAAAGCGGACGAAAGCGCAAAACTGATTTGCATAAACGTCAACAGGATAAATGTTCTGGAGCTTCTTGTCGTCTTGCCTGCAGCCAATGTCATTCAGTTAAGAATCGATTCTCTCAAGCGAAGTCGAGAGAGTCGATTTTTTGTTTCTGTAATTTTCAATAAATCTGCTCATGTACTGAATGAGATGAAACAA
>CAOKFJ010000174.1 GCA_948467695.1 uncultured Allobaculum sp.
TCACAATCGAGTGAACCAGACATTAACCATTGTCGAACAATGAAAGAAGCCTCGGCTTCTTTTTTTTGCTTTCATAAACCGCCTGTCTGCACATCCTGATCGGTCGCTAATCTGTCCTGATTGGTCGACAGGTGTGCATATCACGCAAATAAGAGTGTGATTCAACCCCATCAGGATAAAATGTATGCAGTTAGGAGGTTTTTATGCCTGAAAAAGTCTGCATTATTACCGGCGGAACCCGCGGTATCGGGTTTGCGACCGTTCAGGCCTTCCTTAAAGAAGGCTACAAAGTTGTCCTGTACGGATCCAGAAAAGAAACCGTCGACAAAGCGCTTGAACAGCTCGATCATAATCCCAATGTTTTTGGACGCTATACCTCTCTCATTGATGAAGAAGCCATTTTACGCGATTTCAACGAAATCAAAGACGAACTCGGATCAATCGATGTTCTGATCAACAACGCCGGCATTTCCGAGTCCACTCCATTCCCCGACTATACGGTCGAGAAATTCGAAAAAGTGATGAATCTCAACATCATTGGACCGTATGTCTGCTCGCATGCGGCTGCACTGATCATGAAAGAACAGGGACACGGTGTGATTCTCAACACCTCGTCCATGGTTTCCAAATACGGTCAGCCTTCCGGCGTAGCCTACCCGACATCCAAATTCGCCATTAACGGCATGACGATTTCTCTTGCCAGAGAACTTGGAAAATACGGCATCCGCGTCAATGCGGTCGCTCCAGGCATCACCATGACCGATATGGTTCGCGCACTGCCTGAGCAGGTCATCAACCCGATGATCCAGAATATTCCTTTGCGCCGTATCGGTGAATCGGAAGACATCGCCAGCGCGTTTGTATTCCTCGCCTCCGATGCCGCTTCCTATATCACCGGTGCAATTCTTCCGGTAGATGGAGCGATGATTTCATAATCTTTGCGTATTGTTTCAACCATTCATTCTCAACCCTGCCAAAAAGGCTGCCTTCTTTACGAAGGCAGCCTTTCTATTTTCATAACCGTCTGCAGTATCGACACGCACAAAGCGGCTGATGCTGTTTACGATTCCATAGTTATACTGCATATCAAATGCGCGATCTGGAACGCCCTCTATTGACTGAACGATACTCAAAATCTAAACATCAGAATCCTAAAGTCAGTGCATATACCGCTCTAAATACTCCTCAATTGTTTCCATCCACTTCCTGTATTGTCGATTGTCATTTTGCAGGCCGTGACCGGAATGTTTCATTTCGAAATACGCATGGTCGACACCGTTTTCTTCAAGCGCTGCTTTGAGGCGCAGAGAAGCTTTATACGGCTGTACCCGATCGTGCGTGCCGTATGCTGCGACACAAGGAACAGGATTGTCCTTGATCCACATGAAAGCCGAGATCGGCTTAACCTTATTTAGATATGAACGATCAGCTATTTCATCGGGTGATATGGATGTTCCGGACATAACTCCAAAAAGAAGAGCGCACGCTTCATCGCTTTGATCGAGTCCCATAATTCCCCAGTCTTCCTGGTAGAAGCTCGAAGGCCCCACGCTTCCAAACGTCAGAACAACCGGTACGGGCGCACTCTTTCCATCACGATACGCATACAGCATGGCAAGCGTATGCCCTGCAGAACCTCCGGCAATCGCCATTCTGTCGATCGGATAGCCGGCGTCTCGAGCCGCGTCAATCACGAAAGGCATCGCTTCACGAATCTCATTGGATTGCGACAGAACGCTCGCTTCCGGATTCTTTTCATTTCGCAGCGTGTAGTTGATGCCTGCAGCAACATATCCCTTTGAACAAAGCCATGCCAGAATGCTTTCATCCATCGCTTTATCCCCCGTTGTAAAACCGCCTCCGTGAAGATAGACGACAAGACCATAAGTGTCTTTCGTCTGGTCGTTTGGAAGATAGAGATCAAATGTGTTGAACTCGCCCTGACCATAACGAAGATCGCTCTGTTTTTTTTCGATCTGATCGCTCCATTTCACATTGTACTGTTTGGCCCATGCTGGAGTCAGTCCCTTTGAAGCTGCGCCTAAAAACAGCGCGCCTGAAAACGCCAGAAGTCCCATCCACCAGGGAACGACCTTTTTTGTGCGTTTCTGCCTTCTTTGTTTCATAGAAAGTTTCCTCCAAACAGCGTTCCGCCTAGAAGAAGGTTGAAAAACCATCGAACAGCGAGCCGTCCGAGCACAAAGCCGCCGGCTCCGATTGAACCGAGTATGAGAATGCGTTTTCTGATTCTGCTCATTGTATAGTCCTTTCTGCAGATTGCATTGAATGATATACGCTGATACATTTGTATCAGCGATCAAAATGTAACAGCGTATATTCATCATGCGCAACAAAGAGGTAAAAATGGAACAAAAGCATAAATCTGTATCACCGTTCAGCAATGAGAACCGCAATCTGTATGTCGTCGAACATCTGACGAGCGCGATGTTCGAGCTTCTTGAGGATAAGAAGTTCGCGGATATTTCCATTAGCGAACTGTGCGATCGTGCGGGCGTTGGCCGAACATCCTTCTATCGCAACTTTGCTGGAAAAGAAGATATCGTCCGCAAATATCTCAAAAAAATCCTATCGAAATGGCACAGCAGCTATTTTAACTCTTCAGCAGATTCAACCGAGCGCGAAATCGTCCTGTCGCTTTTCAGGCATATCGAAGCGAATCAGAAGATGTACGAACTGCTCAATAGGCGCCATCTGATTTTTCTGCTCAAGGATATCCTTCTGGAATTGAGCGGATTTGACTGCAGCAAAACAATGCTCGAATCCTATGCTTCCGCGTATGTCGCGTATACGCTATATGGATTTGTGGAAGTCTGGTTTATGCGCGGCATGAAAGATTCGATCGACGATCTCGTCGCTCTGATTCCGGATTCGTCAAAAGATGCTGGCAATTGCCCAAAATAACTGTCTGAAACCTATGCTGATCTGAGGCTGGACAGTCATTCTGTACGTCATTCTTCAAAGCGAAGCATGAAGATCCGCTCTGATGGCTGGATATATGCAGCATATGAAAACAGACATAGATCGGACAGCCCGCCTCTTCGCTTTGCGATCTTCACGCTTCAAACACTGTGACATCGAGATACTTTGTTCATTTTCCCGCCGAATGTTTCTTCAGATCGGAGGGCTTGAAGCTCAATTGAGAGGCAAAAATTGATATCGAGCTAAACGAAAAAAGCCTTTGGAACGTATCCAAAGACTTTTTTCGTATCAAGATTTCCTTGTCCGATGCATGAAAATGTTATTCGCAGGCGCCCTCTACAGCAAGATCCTGCTTGAGCTGTGAGAATGTCGGAATTTCATCGGTGTCTGCCAGGTTTGAGAGCAGTTCTTTGATCTCTTCTGCGCCTTTCGCCTTTACGGTCAAATGAAGCGCTTTGTCATCGGTGGCTACTTCAATACGCTCTTTGTCGATATCCATGCTGTCCGAAAGCCGGGACTGCATGACATCAACAAAATTGTTCAGATTTTCCTCATCGCTCATATCCACAACGGATCCGGTCACTTCTTTGAACACCTCGTATTCAAGATCAAAGTGATATTCAAGACTCGTGATTTCTTTATCTTCTGCAGGTGCGCTGAATGTATACGACACAATTGCGCCCTCATCGTTATAGGAGCAGGTAGTGTTTACCGATGCGCTCGCGCCGCATCCGGCAAGAAGCAGAGCTGAGAGCAGCAGTGCAGCTGTCTTGGTTGTTTTCATTGTCTTTTCCTCTCAAATTTTCCTTCATGGATAAAGTACGCCCATGTGCAAAATTTGGCGTACGTCCATGGTAATTGAGCATCCGGTGATGCTGTCGGTATTATTTTATCAGTTTGGACTGCTTTAATGATTTATTTTTAAAATCTTCTCACCACAATACGATTAGAACGCGAAACGCATGGATCGGCTTTTCAGCTGTCCATGCGTTTTGATTCATTACAATTTGCTGGTTCGCTTTTGCAGGGCGCAATGGTTCTCAATATGTTTCCAGACACCTAGATACCGGGCTTGAGCGCTTCAGGCGAATACACTCGCCTTTCAATGACAGGCGACTTTTCTTTTGTATATTCGCTTTCGAGATAATCATAGTAGGCGCCGGGTGTGACAATACCGCGCATGGATAGAACATCAGCGCCGATTCGTCCGAGGATGACATCCGCGAACTGAACGCAGTTTTCTCCCATAACCCAGTATGTTTTAAAGCAGCCATGCTTGATCTTGTAGAACTTTGCGCCGGTACGGTAATGAAGACGGCTGGGATAATCGTCTTCAAGACCCTCGAGTCCTCTTCTTCCCTTGCGTTCGATCTGGGAGTACCAGCGAAAAGAACGGTTATGCAGGGCTTCAAGTTCCTTTTCGATCATCTCGTCCTGTTCCGGTGTTGTCTGAATACCGTACTCGAAGATGGTGTTCTTTTCGTATTTGACGATATTGGGCAGATAGAGATACGCCGGTACATTGAAGAAGACGCCATCGCCAAGCATCGTCACAAAGCGCTTGCTTTCTTCATCATAGTTTCCATACGAATAGACCATGCCCTTCCATGAAAAAGTGAAGTGGCCAACTTTCTGGAAGCCCTCAGGACCGATGTGCACCATGGCGCGCAGTTTGACCGGCTGATCCTTTTTGAACGTATCAAGGGGATATTCCCTGCCCGTCTGCATATGCGCATTGATCGATTTGAGCGCGAAGTCCGGAAGAACGGTCGCCAGGATCGTCGGCAGTGAAACGCGCACTCGTCGTTTCCACTCATACGTCGAACTGGTCCGGTCATAGAGATCCAGACCAAAACGAATGGCAAGCAGACAGAAATAGCATCCGAATATGCGGATAAGATTCTGCGTGGTCACAATATCGGTTGCGAGCAGAAGCACGCCAAGAAG
>CAOKFJ010000175.1 GCA_948467695.1 uncultured Allobaculum sp.
TTTCGTTATGGGTAAAAAAGAATATTTCGCCTATTTCAAGGTGATGATCAGCGCCTGTCTGATGGTTGGAGCAAGTGTAGGTCTGTGCTTCTATTCGGCCGGGGCGTTTTATGAACCGCTGGCGAGCGGGCTGAAAATTTCGCTTGGACAGGCTTCCGCGTCGACCACTTATATGCTGGTGTTCATGGCGCTAAGCGCTTTGCTCGTTCCTTCTCTTCTAAAAAAACTTCATTTTCTTGATCTGCTTCTGATCGGCACGGCGCTTTGCGCCGGTTCGGTTCTGGCGATCGCGTTTTCTCTGAATATTGTCTGGGTGTACATTTTCAGTTCGCTCATGGGCATCGGAGCCGCGCTGATTGGCATGGTTCCTGCCAATACGCTCATTCAGAACTGGTTTGAAACGCGCCGATCGTGGACAACATCCATCGTTCTTGGCGGGTCGGCACTGAGCGCTGCCCTGTTTTCGCCGCTTTTCTCGGCGGGAATCGATGTGTTTGGCTGGCGTATGGGCTTTGTGGTACAGGCGGTTCTCGTGCTTGTCATGATGCTTCCCGCTCTGCTCTGGAAAATCACTCTCACCCCTGCGCAGTCCGGCACTGAGCCATTTGGCGCGGGTCATGAGCATGAACCTGAACCGGATACGCGCAAGATGCCAAATTCTGTCCTTTGGAGTTTCGCGCTGATCGCGGTGCTTTCCGCAATTCTGATTGCTTTGCCGATGCATTTCTCCACGCTGGCGACATCCCTTGGAGCAAAAGCGATTCTTGGCGCTTCGATGCTCAGTGCGGCGATGATCGGAAACCTGCTCTTCAAACTTGCCGGAGGATGGCTTTCTTCCAAACTCAAAGCAGTATGGACAACTGGTCTGCTTGATCTGGTGGCGCTTGTCGCGACCGCGGGCATCCTGATTTCGATTTTTGCAAAAGCGACCGGCGGTCTGATTGTTCTGGCATTCTTCTTTGGCAGCGCGTATGGCGTTACCGAGCTTTCGCTGCCGCTGATGGTTTCCGCCAATGTCGGCAGACGACACTTCTCCATGCTTTACGCGGTGCTCAACTGCCTGTCCACCCTTACAACCGCGATCGCAATCATGGTGATTGGCTATATGTATGATGGACTGCACAGCTATGTATGGATGTACGTTCTTGCGCTTGCCGCGGAAATTCTGATCGCTTTCCTGCTCTGGATGATGCTCAACAACCGCAATGCCGACGAGTTTGTCACCAATGATGCCACTCGTTCGCTTGTGCTGAAGATTCGTGATTTCGAAGCGCGCCGCAAAGAGGAACATGCGCGAAAAACAGCTGAAAAGAATGAGCAGAAAGCGATGGAACCGCAAGCTGGCAAAAACTCTCAACCTTACGAGCCGGCAAAGAAAGCGCCGACCTTTTATGAGCAGATGGCGCTGATCGATGAAGATGAGCCGGCAAATCATGAACACATTGCCGCATCGGATACTTCGTATGGATCTGAAGCATCTGAGGATGCGCAGGAGCAGCCGGTCTATGACGCAGAATACTATGAAGATGAAGAGCCGGATACTGGTGTTTTATCGGAATAGGCATTCGAAATAATACCCCTCGAAACCGGAATGAAAAAACCGCAAGTTCCAATGGAATTTGCGGCTTTCTTATTTGTTCTTCACGTTTAAGAAGCAGGATTGGCATTTCATCTAAATCTATGCACGATTCAAGAGCTCTCAATTCTGAACCCTGGCAATGCAGGAGATAGGGGAAGGTCCTTTGTGCTGACAGAAGAAATTTATCGATTGTTCTGATCGGGAAGCTTCAGCGTGACAATGCAGCTGGTATAGGCGTTTATCGCAATCGTGTCTTCAATTGTGTAGGTGCGCGGAAAATCGCCATAGGACATGTGAACATGGCCATGGAAGAAATATCGCGGTTTCCATTTGCGGATGAGGGGGATAAACGTTTCAAATCCTGTGTGGCATGGATCATTGCCATCGTAATGTCCGCGTGCAGGCGAGTGAGTGACGAGGATGTCGAACCCTTTATGGCGATGCAAGGAGAACCACAGACGGCGAATGCGCTGTTTCATTTCGCGTTCGCTGTACTGGTAGGGACCGTAGTTGTAGAGCATCGAGCCACCAAGACCAAGTATGCGAAGTCCGCGCCATGTGTAGATGGTGTCGTCGATGCAGATGCAGCCAAGCGGTGGATGATCGACATAGGTGCGGTCATGGTTGCCTGGCACATACAGGACGTCACCGCGAAAACGGTCGGCGATGCGCTCGAGATAGTGAGCCGATAAGTCGCCGCAGCCGATGATCAGATCAATATTGTCGAATGTGTGCGGATTCCATTGCGCATCGTAGAGCGGATCGCTTTCATCGGCGAGCAGAAGAATGTTCACTTCATCGGGTTTGTGCTTTGCGGAAGCTGAGAGCGTGTTCATCGGCTTTCACCGGATTTCTGTTCGTCAGTATCGTTTTTCGGCGACTGCGGAAGGTCGAGACCATGCAGTTTAACGAGCTGTTCGGCGGAAGGAATCAGATCGTCTTCATCGGGCAGATAGCCGTTGATCGAATCCACGAACCAGTCCATGCGCGCAATCTCTTCCATACTCAGGCTTTCGCCATCAGGAATTTCCGTTTTGGATAAGTCGCGTTTGGGATCTTTGGACGCAGGGCTTTTTTCGTAGCTGGGGATTTTAGCGGCATCATGCATCGGTTGTTGAGTGCTTGAAGTGCTGGGATTTTCTTCATCGCTCTGGCGGCATTTCAGCTGTGCCGCATCTTCGAAGACGAAAAAGCGTGCGGCGGCAATGTCGTCTTTGATCTGCGAAATCAGACGGCGGGTCGGCGCGGGAAGACGATCGGTAAAGGTGATGTCCATCAGACCGTTCGACAGACCGAGCCAGTAGTTGATGGAGGGCGTGTTGCAGGAAATTTCATCCGTGCGGAACGTGCGGTTGAGAATGGACTGGATGATACGTGTGTAGAACACATCCCACTTCTGGCGGGTATTCGAAATGATCGCGAACTTGCCGGTACGCACATCAAAGAGTCCCGACTGACCGCCGCGGCGTGTTCGGGTCGTGAATTCCTGACCGGCGATATAGATGAGATCGATATCGACCGGAAAATCGCGGTTGGTCGGTGTTCGCGTGGTCGACCATTCAAGATCAACGCGAACATCGGGACGCACAGTCATCGCGCCAAGAGCGAAAGCGTTGATGTCGGCAATCGCGCCGAAAATGGGATAGTCCGCGATATAGCCGATTTTACCCGAGCGGGTCAGCGCACCGGCTGCCATGCCCTGCAGAAACTGGAGTTCATAGCCGCGCGTGTAGTACGAGCGCACAACTGTCGCTTCAGGATTGAGCGAACAGTTGAGAAAGCGGATTTTCGGATATTTTGCGGCGTACAGATTCGTCGCCTGAAGCATCAGAGGATCAGCGGTGAAGATGACATCGGCTTTCCACTGTATGGCTTCATTGAGCGCTTCATCGATTTTTTCGGCTGTCGATGCATTGTTCAGAATCTGAATGGCCACTTTCCCTTTGAGCGCGTTCGCCATTTCTTCGAAGGCTTCGACATGCGCTTTTGACCAGGGAGAGTTTTGCGGATCGCCGGGAACAATGAGCGAAGCGCGCACCGGATCAATCAGAAAAGAGAAAACCGGTTTGCGGTCGGAGAGCTTTGGATGGGTGAGCAGCGCGCTTTTAAGCGCGTCGGGATCGGATTCAAACGACGGCTTAAGCAGTTCGATCTCCTTGGCGAGTTCGCTTTGCGTATAGATTTCGTCCGGATTCCAGCCAAAGACTTCCAGAAAGAGCAGAAAGGCGTCTCCGGCAGGCGGAATTTCGTTTCTGGACGTGTCTTTGGCATGCTGTTTTTCATAGAGTGCTTCGAAAGCATTGAACAAAGACAGAAGACTGTCGCGCCGCAGCGTTTCCATAGGATGTTCTTCATCGATGTTGAGCACCTTTTCAAGCTTGCGGTAGTTTTTCGCGCGGCTCATGACGATATCGCTGATGCCCGAGACAAGACGAAAATGCAGGTAGGCTTCATACTGTCCCTCATCGTTCAGGCTTGCCGGATCAAGGGTGATGGAAAGCACGCGGGCACTGATCAGCGGGTTGTCGAGGGCGCGCATGACAGAGACGCGCTTGTTGCCTTCTTCGACAAAATAATGGCCATACAGTTCATACACGCTGATGGAATCGCGCAGGCCTTCTTCAAGGCAAGAGTCATAGAGCGAAATCCACTTGTGTGCGAATTCGGTGTTTTCTTCAAGCAGAGGCATGAAGTTCGCCGCAAAAGCCTGCGTTCGGCTTTCATGACAGGTTCCGATGATTCGCTTGGTGCGGATCTCGAGGGTGCCTCTGGATTCTTTGCGGATGATGCGCCGGTTTTCAAGCAGATGATCGAGAACCGGAAGATACGGATCTTCGTGAGCGGCGCGGCGCTGATTAAGGCAGGCAAGCGCCTGCTTGCGCGCGCTCGCATAAGCTTCACTGGCGTTGGACATAAAGGATCACCTCGATTTGAGTCTAGCAGTCCGCACATGCCGAACTAGACGATTTGACTTGGTTGTGCGTCTGCTCTGCAGGAAAAGATACATCTTGCGCTGTAGGGAAAACAGGAGCGGCATTCAAAAACAGGCAGTCCGGATGAGATTGCACAGTGAATCGGATAATCTAACCGGTTTCTTTGGGGCGAAATCAAGAAAATATGGACACTAATCCCGCGATTATGGAAATATTGTTCAACGGAACACTTGAGTTTGTGACACGAATCGAACAGCGCCATGGTTTTGTTCGTGTTAAATCAGACCGTTTAGCGTCCTTTCTGGACAGGTCGGAGGTTATGGCAATCTCCGGCTTATAAAATGGAATTACCA
>CAOKFJ010000176.1 GCA_948467695.1 uncultured Allobaculum sp.
TTCTTCAATCATGTAGCGATGTTCTTCCGACATTTCATGACTGCTTTCTGCCAGAGTATCGAAGAGCTGGTAATACTGCGCCCAGTTGTTCTTGTCGAGTTTTCCCAGCATGGTTTCGGCTTCCATCTGGCGCAGAAGCTCGTCCACAACCGGCGCCGCGTTTGCTAGCGCTGCTTCAGGATCCTTAAATTCCATAAGCATCGGATACTCTTTACCATCCACAGTAAAACTTCCGCCATCTTTCTTATCGCCAAAAGCTGCGCCTCGGTCAATGCTTTCTCCATTCATGCCGCTGGCAATTTTTGAGTAGGCTTCATACGCCTGCTGGCTGTCGTTCGCCGCATTTCCGCCATTGGAAGAGGATCCGCAGCCGGCAAGCAGCATCGCGCCCATAGAGAGTGCCATTCCGGCACGAAGTATTGTATTGAAATTTCGTTTCATCATTTTCTAACGGATGGATCGTGATGATTCATCCTATCCTTTCATCGTCTGAATGATCTCTTCAGGAAGCAGAATGCGTTCGATCACGGCAAAATATTCTTTTTCCTGCGCTGACTCGCTGATACTGTGCCTGCAAAAGCTTAAAAACGATTTAAAGACCAGTGCAGACTTGATTCCTTCTGTCTTCTTTGAGAAAGATCTTCTTCACTATATCGACTGGAAGGCAAAGTTCCAATATTTTCAGGATAGTTTTTCTCCGGTTTTCTTTGAGATGCTTCACGCATAAGCGTCAAAACCAGTACGACAGCGCTCGCAAACAATTGCGTGACATTCGGTTTGCCGCACGAAAGCTTCGTCGCCTTGCGTTTCGATAGTGAACACCGCGGCTAACTGTACACCTGCGGCTGATTTGCCGCATATGCCTGCACCGTTTCAAGCAGGATCCGCTTCAATCCGGCTCGTTCTTCTTCATGCTCTGGATCGTCAGGAAGCGAAGCCAGTTTCTGCGCAGCTTCTCTTGCCGCATTGTTTGGCTCGCTGTTTTCATAGATGTCAAAAAAGCTGAGAACAGCCGCAAGCATAAGTTCAGCTTCGCTATCAGAAACTGGCGGCATTCCGACAGTTTCGATCAGCAGCTGCTCGTACTCTTTCCAGTTATCACCGTTCATCGATTTGAAAAGCGGTTTGCGATCAAGCTCTTCAAGCGCCCAGTCCGCAAGCGCGCTCGCTCTTGCCATCGCCATTTCAGGATCGGCAAATTCTCGAATGAGAAGATAGGTTTGCCCTTCGATCTCAAGCGTATCCTGTATCTGGCTGCCAAATGGGTCTGCGAGCGAAACATCTGGATTTTCCCTCGTATCGCGAATTTCCTGTCGCAGCGTGATCGTCTCGGAGGAAGAAACCGAAGACGATTCAGCCGCCGCGCATCCGCTGATTAAAACGGTCATCGCGCACAGACAAGCCCTAAACCGCAACGCGCCGCCCATGCGCAAGCAATGACTGTGTGCAGAACTGGACGAACTTGTTTTGACATAACCACTCCGTTTTCGAACAAAAAAAGATTCTGGATGTCTCCTCATGCGCTTTCCCTCCTCGCTGTGTTAAAACGCAGCGCCATCCTGTCTAAGCTTCAATATATCGACTGTTTTGGACAATCGCTCTCCATTTTGAAATTCTTAACAAATCTTTCTGTCATCTTTTGATTCATACGAAAATAAATGCCTGGTCAGCGATTATGAGCCGACCAGGCATTTTTGTTAAAAGAGTATAGAAAATCACAAGGCGTTCAGCCGTTCCTTGCGAAGCATTCTGAGAAAATCGAGCGAACGCATCCGAAAATCGCTGTAATACTGATACCACTCAAACAGTTCGATAAGCAGCGCATAGTCCTTCGGACGCAAAGGCTGCTTGAACAGCTGCAGGAGAGGCAGCCGCACAAGACGGCGCAGCAGCATCAGGTTTTCCTTTGACCATGGCAGATTGTCTTCTTCAAGCTGGTCAAGACAGTCCAGGCAGACAAATCCGCCTTCTTTCATGGACACTGAAGCGATGCGGTCCGTCCTCGAACAGAGCACGCATTCGTCCACATTCATCACCATTCCCGCTTCCCGCAGAATTTCGATGACTGCTTTGCATGCCGCAAGCAGCGCATCTTGTTCTCTGCCTTTATGCGCGCAGGACCAAAATGCCTGCAGACTCGAGTAAATCTGCGGATTCACGCCATGACGCTCGATCAGATTGACGATCAGCGCGCTTGCTGTCTGAATCTCAAGCGATTCGGAACATTTCCACCACGAATCAATGACATTGCCATTGATCAGATAGATGAATTCACCCGAATACTTGGGGTCGTAGTTGATATGACTTAAGGAAAACGGTGCAAAAAGTCTGCGGTTTTTGGATTTTTCTTTCTGAATGCCTCTGGCGTACACCTTGATCAGTTTTTCGGGTGTCGCAAGTGTAACCAGTCCGTCGTTGTCTTTGTAGTCCATGACGGAAAGAACAAGACCTTCGATTGAAGCGCTGCGGCTTTCGTCATCGATGACAAGAACATCATCGGAGGCGTTATCGGAGGAATTCTTCGAGATTCCGGCTGCCTGATTATTCAGAGAGTTCATCGAGTCCGAATTCTTTAATCTTGCTTTCCTTGTTGCGCCAGTTCTTCTCGACGCGCACATACAGTTCGATATTGACCGGCTTGCCGATTTTTTCTTTGATTTCCTTTTGCGCGCTCAGTCGGATGTCGCGAATCATCTCGCCGCCTTTGCCGATCAGAATGCCTTTCTGGCTGTCGCGATCGACGATAACCACGAATGTCAGGTACACTTTTCCCTTTTCCTCTTCCATGCTCTCCAGCAGCACCGCGATGGAATGAGGGATTTCATCGTGCGTTTTGCGAAGAATTTTCTCGCGGACAAGCTCGCAGAACTGGAAGGTCAGTCCATGGTCGCTTTTCATCTCGCTTGGATACAGAGGCTGCCCTTCAGGCAGATACTGACGGAATACCGTGAGCACTTCGTCAATGTTTTTCTTCTGCAGCGCAGAAAAAGGAACAATTTCCGCAAAGTTATACAGACCAGCCCAATAGTTCAGACGTTTGAGCAGCGCTTCTTTGGAGAGTTTGTCCACCTTGTTGACAAGCAGAATAATCGGTTTTCCGAGCTCTTTTAGACGATCGAGAATAAAGCTGTCGCCGCTGCCGAAAGACTGGCTTCCATCGACGATCCAGCCGACAACATCGGCATCTTCCATGGCGATGTAGGCGTTCTTGTTGAGAACGCGTCCGAGTTCCTGCTGCGGCTTGTGAATGCCCGGTGTGTCCATGAAGACATACTGGGTATCATCGGTTGTCAGAATGCCGGCGATGTTGTTTCGCGTCGTGTTCGGTTTGTCGGACATGATCGCGATTTTTTCGCCAAGCAGAGCGTTAAGAAGCGTGGATTTGCCGGCGTTGGGACGGCCGACAATGGCAATAAAGCCTGATTTAAAAGGTTCCATAAGTAATACTCCGTTTCATTTCGCAGATTATTCTGCGTTTTGCTTATCTGTATTTTCCGCCAGCTTTAAGATTCGATCTGGAAGCTGGTCTTTTGATCAAATTCCGGTCTGAGACGATCTCATTGGAACAGCGCCGCAAAAGGCGGAATGAAGATGATCAGTCCGGCGGCCAGCGCGAATATGGACGCGCAAAGCACGGCAGCCGCTGCCATGTCTTTGATCAGACCGGCGCGCGGATCGCGCTTTTCGGAAATATAATCAACTGTTCTTTCGATGCAGGAATTGAAAATTTCCGCCATGATCACCAGACAGATGGCCAGAATGATCCACAGCCAGTCGGTTCTCGAAATACGCAGAACAATTCCTGCAGTCAGCGCTAAAAGAGCGAGCAGGCACTGAAAACGCACGCTGCGATCTTTAAATACGCCATAGCGCAGTCCCGCAGAAGCGTAGCGAAATCTATTGATCAGCCACATCTTGCAGAATCTTTCTCTGTAAGCCGAACATCACTTCTTCATCCTCCGGTGTCATGTGATCGTAGCCGCAAAGGTGAAGAAGTCCATGACAGAACAGAAAGCAGGATTCGCGGCGTACAGAATGTCCATACGCTTTAGCCTGTTCTTCGACAGCGGTGGTGTTGATAAAAATATCGCCAAGTTCATTCTGTTCTTCTTCGATAAAAATGTTGCTTTCGTCATCTTTCATCGCAAATGAAATCACATCCGTCGGGCGGTCGATTTTTCGATAGTCGCGGTTGATTTCATGAATCTGCTCGGGAGTGACAAAAATCACCGAGCAGACAAGTTCATCACTCAGATTGAGCAGACGACCCGCTTTTTCCATGATCGTCTGATAATCCTTTTCAAAGTCGTGGGCGGGCAGATGGTCCGTCATTTCATTGATAACAATTTCCATGTATGTATTCTACTCCAGGCTGACATCCAGCACGCGTGCGCAGACCGCTTACGATCGTACAACAGGACAAGCGGATGTCTCTAGTTCATTGCTGATAAAGCTCTGGCTTTTCATGCGCCGTCTTTCGATGCGCGCCCTCAGGCAGGACATGAAAACCGGGTAATCCGGCGCGCATAAGAAAAGCAGGCACAAGCCTGCTTTCAGTTTACTTCATATTCTGTTTTCTTCCGTTTTGAAAGACATATCCGGCAGTTTCCGGCTTACATTTCTTTAGGAAGAGTAGAGTCGCGTTCGATGGGAGACGCCTGAATCTCGATATTCTTTTCGAGTTTGTCGCCATCGGCATTGACAAGCATCTTGGTCAGAACACGCATGGCAATAGCGCCCATGTCGTATTCGGGGATATTGTAGGCGCTCAGTGTCGGACGCATCATCGGCAGATACTTGGAGTCAAGCATGGTGATGATCTGCAGATCTTCCGGTACGGAATAGCC
>CAOKFJ010000177.1 GCA_948467695.1 uncultured Allobaculum sp.
GTCTACTTTACAAGGACGCATCAATCGCGACAAGGAATTCCCGTTTGTGCTCAAGATCTTTGACAAGGATCAAAATCCGCTGAACACGTATACCTTCAATCTCAAAAACGGACAGAGCGCTTCGTATGATGTCCCGATCAACGGCTACTACGAAATTTCTGAATCCGCAAACGAAGGCTACAGCACGTATTACAGCGTGAACGGTGCAAAAGAAGAGCAGAGTTCCAGCACCGGCAGAAAAAGAATGACCGATGCGAGCGTAAATGTCGTGTTCAGAAACCACAAAGAAATGGCGGTTCCTACCGGAATTGCCTCCACCAGCAATAGAACGTTCAACACGTTCGCCATACTCACAGCCATCAGCCTGTGTGCAGGTGTGATTGGTTCAAAAAAACGCAGGGAGGAATAAGCAATGCCAGACCAGAACAGTAAAGCCCCTTCCTATAAGACTCTCGAAGATGCCGCGCAGTTCATCGCCAACATGAAATTTCGAAAGAAAGCCTTTGGCGGTGTGGACGAACTGAATGTCATACGGCAGCTTGAACAGCTGCAGATGGTGTATACAACGATCTTTGAGAATCAGGCGGCTTACTATCAGGCTCTGCTTGATGAAAAAGACAAAGCGATCGAAAGGCTTGCATGGAAATGAAAAAGCCAGACTCATCGAAAATGCATTCCGTCAGAACACCTGAAGAAGCGATATCGAGATTAAGGAAAAGAGCACTTGATCGAAGAGATACACGATCGTTTCTTTCTAAACTGATCGCGCTCGCGCTCTTTGTCTGGGTGCTGTTTGGCGTCTGTTTTCATATGGTGCCTGTCGCCAACGATGACATGAAGCCAACGCTTCGAGCCCGCGATCTGCAGATTGTCTATTGTTTTCCAGGTGATCTGACTGCTAACGATGTCGTTGTCTATCATGCCCAGGGCACAAGACGCACAGGACGTATCATCGGCAGACCGGGTGATTCGATCGAGATCACTGAAGACAACCGGGTTCTGGTCAACGGCGCTTCTCCCTATGAAGGAAATATCTACTATTCCCCTCCGGCATACGATTCGGATATCGCTTATCCGCTGGTGCTTGGAGCGGATGAATACTTCATACTTTCCGATTTTCGAGAAGGCGCGATCGACAGCCGTCAGTTTGGTCCTGTAAAAAAGAGCCAAATTGACGGAAAGGTGATCGCGGCGCTTCGGCGCAGCAGCCTTTAAGAAAAGTCGATTATGAGAAATGATAACATAACCCATTAAAAAATGAGCTTTTGCCGCATTAACCGCTATGTTGAGTGTTTCAGCCTTCGCAGCGCCTGTGCTCGCCAACACAGACGAACCCGAAACACCAGCTCCTGCCCAGAAAACCGGCACCATCAAGAAAGTCATCGAACTCGCTCATAACGACCGCAACCTGACTCTGCCGGAAGGCACATCTTTCACCTTCGACATTGCACCGACATCAGGCTATGCCAATGCAGACGGCACGCAGGGAAAAGATGTTGTATGCAATGGTGTTGCGGGCGGTGTTGACGCTGCAGCCGTAGCCGCAGTCAATGACAACTACGCCACTCCGGAAATCGAAGTGGATTCGGCGACTGTAAACGTATATCCTGACAAGTTCCCGACAGCCGGAACATACGCCTACACGGTTACAGAAGCAGATTTCAACGTAAACGGTGTGTCCAAGAAAGACCCGGCGGCAAGTTACGAAATGCGCGTGTACATTATGCGCGGCGAGAACAATGAACTCGTCAACGGCGGCGTTGTCTTCTTTAAAGACGGCGTAAAACAGTCCGCGCCGACTTTCACCAACACATATGATGCGGATCCGCTCATGGTCAAGAAAGTCGTTACCGGAAACCAGGGCGACAAGAACGAGACCTTCCCGTTCACCATCACCATCAACGGTAAAGCCGGCCAGACTTTCACAATGCCCGGCCAGGAAGCGAAAAGAGTGGCGGATGACAATACGCCTGTTGTCTTCGAAGTCAATCTTAAACACGATCAGGAAGTCACCATTCACGGTCTGACGGCTGACGATACGTACACTGTCGCTGAAACCAACACCAAAGGCTACGACGCTTCCTATACACTTTCCATCAACGATCAGACAGGCGAGAAAACCGATGGCGCATCGACTGCGACCATCACAGCGCAGAACACCGGTACTGAAAGAGTCACCTTCACCAACTCCAAAGAAGGCACTGTTCCGACAGGTCTTGTTCTTACTGCTGCTCCTTATGTCGTTGTAGGCGGACTGGGTACTGTCTTCGCCACAATGTTCTTCAAAAAGAAAAGAGAAGAATAATCCTGTAAAGGATTGACCTTGCATGGAACATTTAGCTCGTCTGGCAAGAGGCGGCGAGAAACTCGTGAATTTTGTCGCGATGATTCTCGTGTTGCTTCTGATGCTGTATGCAGGATATTCTCTCTACGATAACTGGCTGATCAGTCAGGCGGGATTTGGCAGCGAACTGATGAAATACAAACCCGATGCAGAAAAGACGTATTCATTCGAAGAACTGATCGCTCGCAATCCCGATGTCGTGGCCTGGCTGACAATAGATGATACGCATATCGACTATCCCGTTGTTCAGGGAAAGGACGATGCCGAGTATCTGAACAAAGATGCGCTCGGCGAATTCTCTCTTTCCGGTTCGCTCTTTCTTTCCTGTCTCAACGCTCCGGATTTCTCGGATCCCTATTCTCTGATTTACGGACATCATATGGACAATGGCGGGATGTTTGGCGATATCACAAACTTTCTGAAAGAATCCTATTTTGAAGGACACCGAAAAGGCACATTGAGGAATACAGATCATACATGGACGATCGAACTGTTCAGTGTGGTCAAAACCGATGCGGCAGCCAGTGAGGTGTATTCCATTTATACGTGGAAAGAAAGCAATGCCGGACTCAAATCGTGGCTGAAGGAAGAATCTCTGTACTACCGCGATGCCGGATTGAGCGAAAATGATGCAATTATCGGTCTTTCAACATGTTATGACACAGAGACAAATGGTCGTGTGATTGTGTTTGGAAAACTGGAATTACAGGAGGTGAAAGACAGCGAATGAGATTTCTCAGAAAAATCGTTTATATGGTCGCTGCCGCCCTTCTTGTTCTGTCTGGTACCGGCGGTATGACTGTCGGTGCGGCTGAAGCGTACACCGAGGTCTATGTGCCGGTTGAAACCAAATGGGCACAGGGCATCGCTTCATCCACTGTGGATAATTCGGTACTCTCCGAATTCACTCTCATCCCGGTGGGTTCAGCTCCAGCTATGCAAACAAGCAGCCTGACACTCAAAGGGCAGGCAAAAGGGCAGTTTGGTCCGATCCGGATCGAAGTGCCTGGCGACTATTACTACACACTTACGGGAAAGGTTGGTCTCGAACATAAAGTTGTCGATATGACAGTTCGAATCAGCGTGACCACCTCGCAAAGCGGTTTGAATGCGGTCGTCACCGCATATAAAAACCAGCAGGATGCGCAGAATGATCAGGGCAAGTCTGATCTTGTTTTCGAGGTTCGTCCAAAGAAAACAACGACAGATGATCCGGGCGACGACTCGTCGAATGATTCTTCAAGCAGTTCGTCATCCAGCAAACCGGGATCGAACAAACCCGGTTCCAAAAAGCCGGACAAAAACAAAGGCGCCAATACAGCAAGCGCAAGCAATCTGTTTTACTGGAGCCTTCTAGGTCTTGGCGCACTGATTCTTTTTGCCTGCAGCCTGCGCGAAAGCGCGAAGAAATAGTCTATTTTCAAAGAAGATCTGCATACGAAAATGCACGAAATCACGTCGGCTTTCATGTGCAGAAAAAACGCCAGGCTTTGATGTTTCCCAACAAGGAGACATCAAAGCCTTTTTTTGCTGCGATTGAGGATGAATGGCTATCTGATAATTTTCAGAGGAAAGAAATCGAAAGATAGAAACTCAGAAATTGTTGCCGTGAAGGATACAGAATCATCGATCTGATACGATGGCTTGACGGATTTCTTTACGCATTCGGGATTGGATATGCGCTTTTTCATTGGAATCGAGAGTCGATCAATCGTATTATTGGATAATACAGTTTTGAAACGCTTCGAAAGATTGGATCTATGCCGCACGCTCATGCCCGCAGATGTCCGGATTTCTCGAAGGAGAAAGGAAGGATCATTATGATATTTACAGATTTGCATTCTCATATCGCCTGGGATGTTGATGATGGCTGCTGCTGCATAGAAGAAACGACTGATGCTCTGCATATGGCAAAAGACGATGGCATTCTTCATATCGCCTCGACACCGCATATTATTCCTGGATATACCTCGAAAGAGGAGATTGCCGATATTCGTCAGCGTCAGGAAGAACTGAAAGAACTGGCTGCTTCGATGGGGATCACGGTGTATTCAGCCGCCGAGATTCGGCTGAATGAAAACTTCCTCAATGGACTGCTCAATAATTTGTATCCCGTGATCAATAATGGCCCATACATGCTTGTCGAATTTCGCGTAAACGATGATTTTTCGACGCAGGCGCATCTTGCCGATCTGCTTTATGAAATCAAGGTCCGCAAGATGATCCCGGTTATCGCGCATGTCGAACGCTATTTTCATAAAAAACTCGATTTTGAAGTGCTTGATGAATGGATGGATGCCGGCTTCGTGTTCCAGATCAATGCCACATCGCTTCGTGGCGAAGACAGTCCGCGCGCTAAAAAGAATGCGTGGACACTGCTGAGAAAAGGGTACGCGCATCTGGTCGCAACCGATACACATCATGCCTCTGGAAGACGTGTTGAAGAGCTCTCATCGGTATACGATGCGATCG
>CAOKFJ010000178.1 GCA_948467695.1 uncultured Allobaculum sp.
AGCTATGAGCAGCGAATTTTTCTCAGTGATGATCAACCAGTTTGTGGTCATGGTTCATCCCGACCACACATCATCCATTATTCTTTCCGGAATCGCCGCCGATTCCGCAACACCTGATGGCGGCGTGTTCGATTTGCGCGTGAATGGCGAACCGGTTTTCTTTCGCGTACGACGCGACCGCCGCGCCGAAAGCATGCGCTTAAGCAAAGTCGCACCGGAAATCACCTACCCCGGCTTTATTCTCCGCGCCGATGTCAAAACCGATGATATCCGCTCCATCTCGCTTTCCTACAACGGAAAAGGCGAAAAGAGCTTCAGCGGCGATGTTCTCGAAAAAGCCATCAACCGAACCGGTCTCGACTATCTGGTCGACACCTACTTCTACCAGAAATCCACCGACCTTCTGATCATTCAGGGCTGGATGATCGCCACCGACCATTCCGACCCGTTAAGCATCACGGTTCTTGATGCCGATGGAAAGGAAGTAGAAGACGCGAAAGTCAAATACTCGCCCCGCTTCGACGTAGCGCGCAGTTTCTTTGCGGGCATGGAACGCGTATGCGGCTTCCATATCTATATCGAGCATCCGCAGACACGCAAAAAACCTTTCTCGATGCATGTTACCAACGGCATTCAGGAATGGACAGTGCCCCTTCGCGAACCGCTGTCCGCCTTCATGCGCCTGCGCAATATCAACGGACGCAAAATTCAGCGCGGCATTGAATACCTGCGCATCAACGGTCTTCGTCCGTTCCTGTCCAAAATCAAATTCCACATCTCGCATAAGGGCAGTCCGTTCAATGACGAATACAACCAGTGGTTCCTCGCGCATCGCGCGACCAAAGAGCAGCTCGATGCCCAGCGCAAAGTGAAATTCGACTACAGCCCGAAAATCTCCCTGATTGTCGCCGCGTACAATACGCCGATCGATCTGCTCGAAAAGATGATCGATTCCGTTCGCGAGCAGACCTATGACAACTGGGAACTGTGCATCGCTGACGGTTCGACCAACGACTCCGTTCAGAACTGGCTCGAATCCCATCCCGATCCGAAAATCAAATGGACACGCCTGAGCGGCAACCTCGGCATCAGCGGCAACATGAACGCGGCTGCCGATCTGGCAACTGGCGAGTGCATTTCCTTATACGACCACGATGACTTCCTTGAACCCGACTGTCTGTATGAAGTCGTGAAAATGTTCAACGAAGGCGACTACGACTTTATCTACACCGATGAAGACAAATTCGAAGACTCCACCGGACGCTATGTCGGCCCCAACTTCAAACCCGACTTCTCTCCGGCACTTCTTCGCTCCACCAACTACATCTGCCACTTTCTGACCATCAAGAAAGATATCTATGACAAAGCCGGCGGAAGCCTGCGCTCCGAATACGATGGCGCTCAGGACTATGATCTCGTCCTTCGCCTGATGGATACCTGCCCGCCTGAAAGAATCGGTCACATCGCCAGAATTCTCTATCACTGGCGCATGCACGCCGGATCGACCGCGCTCGATTCCGAAAGCAAGCTCTGGGCGTACGAGGCAGGCGAACGCGCGATTGCCGACTGGGCAAGCCGCAACAATCTCGAGGTCAAAGTGCTCGATACCGATGTCTATGGACAGTACCACCTCAAATACCCGACACCGGGCGACCCGCTGATTTCCGTCATCATCCCCAACAAAGACCACATCAACGATCTCAACATCTGCGTTGACGTGCTCTGCCGCCGTTCCAAATACAAAAACTTCGAAGTCATCGTCGTTGAAAACAATTCCACCGATCCCAAAACGTTCGAGGGCTACAAGGAACTCGAAGCGCTCTATGACAATGTGCGCGTCATCGAGTGGCAGCATCCCTTCAACTACTCCGCCATCAACAACTTCGGCGTCAAGCACGCCAAAGGCGACTACCTGCTTTTCCTCAACAACGATACCGAAGCCATGGACGAATACCTGCTCGACGAAATGCTTGGACAGGCAATGCTTCCCGGCGTCGGCGCAGTCGGCGCGAAGCTTTATTATGAAGATGGCACCATCCAGCACAACGGCGTCATCATCGGTCATTCCGGTGTTGCCGGCCATGCGATGATCGGACAGAGCGAAGGCGCGGACAACTACCGCATCCGCACGCTCTACGATGTATCCGCGGCAACCGCTGCCTGCCTGATGGTTCCCCGTACTGTCTTTGACGAAGTCGGCGGCTTCAATGAAGATCTCGCCGTTGCCTACAACGACATCGACTTCTGCCTGCGCATCCGCAAAGCCGGCTACTGGATCGTCCAGAACCCGTTTGCGATGATGTACCATTATGAATCCCAGACACGCGGGTACGAAGACAGCGCCGAAAAGAAAGCGCGTTTCGAATCCGAAGTGCGCAGAATGTATTCCTTGTGGCCTGATGAACTGCGAAGCGAAGATCCTTTCTACAACAAGAACCTCGATCTGACCAGCATCACCTACCAGCTGCGCAAAGACAACGAAGTCAATCCCTACATCAACCCCGACTTCCTTGGCGAAGACTACTACACCGCCGGCACCATTCGCCCCAAACGCCCTGAAGGCAAATAAAGCGGCGCATACCGCCAATCAAAACCCATCGGCTTTTGCCGATCAAATTCGAAAAGATATACAACAGACAGAAAAAGCCCGAATCAGCTTCTCTTTACCGCGTTAGCGCGTCCTATAGCGTGACAGCGAATCCCTCGTCTATCCGTGCATGAATCCTGCAGCAGGAAGCGAGGACTCTTTCCAAAGAATGCGGACGGGCTTTGCCTGTTTTATCCAATACAGCGCAATCCGCTGCGCCTGTATTCCTGTCTGCACTCAAATCCTAGAAACGAGAGGTGGATCCATGGATCAAGGAAACGTCATTGAAATTCGAAACATGACCAAAACGTTTCGAACCTATAAAGACAAACAGAAAACACTCAAAGAGAGACTGACCCGCCGCAAAGGCGAAGTCATCGAGAACGTCGTGCTCAACGACATCTCTCTCGATATCAAAAAAGGAGAAACCGTCGCGCTGATCGGCACCAACGGATCGGGCAAATCGACGCTTCTCAAACTGATGACCCGCATTCTCTACCCCAACAAAGGCACCGTTGAAACCAAAGGCAAGCTCACCAGTCTGCTTGAACTTGGCGCGGGCTTTCATCCCGATTTCACCGGACGCGAAAACATCTACTTCAACGCCGCTGTCTTCGGTCTGAACCGCGCGGAAATCGACAAGCGCATTGATGAGATCATCGAGTTCTCCGAACTCGGTCCCTTCATCGATGAACCCGTACGTACCTATTCTTCGGGTATGTACATGCGTCTTGCCTTCAGTGTCGCCATCAACGTAGATGCGGAAATCCTGCTGATCGACGAAATTCTCGCGGTCGGCGACCAGCATTTCCAGAACAAGTGCTTTGACAAGCTCGAAGAGCTTCGCGACTCCGACAAGACCATCGTTATCGTCAGCCACTCGCTTGGCATGGTTAAAATTCTCTGCTCGCGCGCGGTATGGATTTACAAAGGCCATCTGCGTCTGGATGGCGATCCGACTTACGTCATCTCCAAATACCTCGAACAGTCCGCCATCGACAACAAGGAAGAAGCCGAAAAAGCGGCGGCTGATGTCAACGCCCGCCCGCGCGGCGCTGTCTTTGTGGATGCGCCTGTTCCCTTCCAGTCCGTTTCGAGCCTTGAACCGCTTCGCATGAACGGCTGGGCGGTATCCAACTCGCTTGAAGAACAGCTCGAAATCCAGTTTGACGACTACACCATCAATGCAATCCCGCGCACACCGCGTCCGGATGTATTCAAAGCCTATCAGGAAGACTACGCCGGCTTTATTGAAGAAGACACCGTCGGCTTTGAAGTGACCATCCCTGTAGAAATGCTCTCTGAGGGACCGCACCGCATTGAAGTGATTCTTCGCGATGGCAAAAGCAAGCGCCAGATCGACCACAAAAGCATACGCATCAAAAGCGATCCGCATCCAGTGAACGCTGCCGACGACGCCAAAGGATAAACGCATGCCGATGCATACAACGCAAAGTGAGCGCGCAGCGCAAAACAAGCCGACCATGCAGACACCCTACAGCGCTTCACCTGCAGAACAAATCGATGCCAATTTGGCCAATGCGCCCGCCGTCAGCATTGTTCTTGCCGTCTACAACGGCGAAGACTTTCTCGAAGAACAGCTGGATTCGCTAGCCGCCCAGACCCGTCCTTTTGACGAGCTGGTCATTCGCGATGATGGAAGCAAAGACAGATCGGTTTCCATCATTAAGGAATGGATGACCAGACATCAAAGTCTTAACGTACGTCTTCTGGACACGAAAGAAAACCTCGGCTTCATCCGCAACTTCTGCACGCTGCTCGATCACGCTTCCGGCGATTACATTTTTCTTTGCGATCAGGATGACAGATGGCATGAAGACAAGCTTGAAGTCATGGTCAAAGCCATGAATGAACATCCAGAAGCGATGCTGATCGCGTCCTCGTTCGAATTCATGGACGCTCACTCGAAGATCTTTACCATCACACCCTATAAAGGCTGGACCAACCAGAATCTTCTGTGCATCGAACACGTCAATGAGGGCGGACTCAGTCCGGTTGAATGGACCGATATTCTGCTTCATAACGGCTTTCAGGGCTGCGCCATGCTTGTGCGAAAAGAGCTTGCCAGACGCTACGTCGAGGATGAAAACTTCATTCTTCCCCACGACTGGCAGTTAGCACTTCTTGCCTCGCTGGAGCATGGACTGTTCTACCTGGATAAACCGCTTTTCGATTACCGCATCCATTCGCGCA
>CAOKFJ010000179.1 GCA_948467695.1 uncultured Allobaculum sp.
GCGATGGCAAAGTTGCCGTCAATTTTCAGTGTGTCGTTTTCCAGTTCGATCTCGCTGCCATCTACCGTACGAAGCGCGTAGAAGTTGGCATTGAACTGACCCGCTTCCAGGCGTTTCATCTTGCGAACGGCTTCTTCGATGCGCTCGCTTTCCTTTTTGATGAAAGCGATACGCTCGTTTGTGATTTCGGGGTGAGCAAGAACCGCACGCGCGGCAAGCTGGTCGAGCGAAGAGATGGAGTAGACGATTTTAAAGGGATCCATCGCTTCGATCAGTTTTGGATTGGCTGCCAGAAAGCCGACACGAATGCCGGCTGCACCCCACGCTTTGGAAAGCGTAGCGCTGACAATCAGGTTGTCGGCTTCATTGACACGTCCGAGCAGCGATTCGTCCGCAAAGTTCATGTACGCTTCATCGGCGGCAAGAACGATGGGATCGAGTTTTTTAGCCAGCGAAAGCATCGTGTCTGCATCAAGCAGATGACCGGTCGGGTTGTTGGGATTGGAAATCAGCACCAGTCCGGCATTTTTTTCTTTGGCAAACGCCGCGAAATCGTCCAGATCGAACGATCCGTCCCACGCGGTTGGATACGTGAATGTTTTTGTCTGAATGGAATCGGCATAGAAGCGGTACATGCCGAAATCGGGCACGAGCATAACCAGCGATTTGTCGCCGCGGCAGAAGGTCGTGATCATCAGCTGCAGCAGAGCGTCGGAGCCGTTTCCGGCAA
Source organism: uncultured Allobaculum sp. (assembly GCA_948467695.1). GTDB lineage: Bacteria > Bacillota_I > Bacilli_A > Erysipelotrichales > Erysipelotrichaceae > Allobaculum. Next base: position 731 of record CAOKFJ010000179.1, read on the forward strand.
TGACCTTTCCGGCATCCAGACCATACAGTGCAGCGAATGCCTGGCGCATTTCCAGCGCGAAATCATCCGGATAGCGGTTGAGCTCGGAGGATTTGAGCAGCTCGAGAAACGTATCCATCACCTCTGCTGCAGGAGGCAGCGAAGATTCATTGGCGTTGAGGCGGATGCCGTTTGTGGCATGCGCTTTATAGGTAAAGGTCATGGGCTATTCCCCTTTCAGGCGGACACGCACAGCGTTGGCGTGCGCTTCAAGATCTTCTTCCTGCGCCATTTTGACGATTTTGTGTCCGTGTTTCTGCAGGGCAGAATCGGAGTAATACATATAGGAAGAGGTTTTGGTGAATGCCTGAACACCGAGCGCTGAAGAGAATCTTGCGGTGCGGCTGGTGGGCAGAACGTGGTTGGTTCCGCCAAAGTAGTCGCCGATGCTTTCGCATGTGGTGTAGCCAAGGAACACGCTTCCGGCGTGTTTGATCTGATCGAGATAGTCGAAGGCGTTTTCGATCTGCAGCTCGAGGTGCTCGGGCGCAACGGCGTTGGAAATTTCGATCGCTTCTTCAATCGAATCCGCGACAATCGATGTGCCAAACTGCGCAAGCGACTGTTCGATGATTTCCTTTTTGGGCAGCGCGTCAGTCTGTTTTCGCAGTTCTGCATTGACCGCGTCAACGAGCGCGGTATCGGTGGAAATGAGGATGGAACTGGCCATCGGATCGTGTTCCGCCTGAGAAAGCAGGTCGGCGGCAACATGCGCGGGATTGGCGTTCTTGTCGGCGATGACCAGAATTTCGCTTGGTCCGGCGATCATGTCGATATCGACTTTGCCGAAAACAAGTTTCTTGGCAGCCGCGACATAGATGTTTCCCGGACCGACGATTTTATCGACCGGTTCAATGGTTTCTGTGCCATAGGCAAGCGCGGCAACAGCCTGCGCCCCGCCGGCTTTGATGATTTCATCGACACCAGCCGCTTTCGCTGCAGCGGCCCGGTTTGGCGGAATCTTTCCGTCTTTTCCCGGCGGCGTTGTCATCACGATGCGTTTTACACCGGCAACTTTAGCGGGAATGGTGTTCATCAGCACGGAAGAGGGATACTGCGCGCGTCCACCGGGCACATAAATGCCCACGGATTCGAGCGGCATAACGCGCCAGCCAAGATAGACACCGTCTTCTTTATCGAGACGCGCGCCCTGCGACACCTGTGTTTCGTGGTAGGCGAGAATATTCTGCGCCGCTTCATTCATCGCGGCGACAAATTCGGGGTCGGCTTTCGCCGCCTGTTCATCGAGTTCCTCTTTGCTTACATGAGGTTCATCGAGATCCACGCCATCGAATTTAAGCGTCAGATCATGAAGCGCTTTGTTTTTTTCGTTTCGCACCTGCTCGACGATTGCGCTTGTTTTGACAAGCATGTCGGGCGAGATTTCATAGGCGCGCGCTGCGAGGTAGTCGGAGAGTTCCTGTTTGTTCTGCTTGTTTAATGGTTTAAGCATTCTGATCCACCGCTTTCTTCAGGTCGGCAAGGACCTGTGTAATTTCATCTTTTTTCAGTTTCCAGCTCGCTTTGTTCACAATGACGCGAGCGGAGATTTCGGATACGACATCGAGCACCTGCAGAGCGTTGGCTTTGAGCGTGCTTCCGGTTTCCATAATATCGACGATGCCATCCACCAGACCGATCAGCGGCGAGAGCTCCACCGAGCCGTCGATCTTGATGATCTCGACATCCATGTTTCGTGAAAGAAAATACTGTCTGGCGACATGGGGGTATTTTGTCCCGATGCGAACGCGTCCTTTTTTCGAAAACAGCTGCGCTTGCGGCAGGGCGGCGACAATAAAGCAGCACTTACCGGTTTTGAGATCGAGCATTTCATAGTAGTCGCCCTCGTTTTCGAGCAGCGTGTCTTTGCCGACAACACCGATATCCGCCGCGCCATGTTCCACATAGGTGATGCAGTCGTTGGATTTGACGAGCACATATTCAATGGGATGAACCGTATCGCTAAGGACAAGCGCGCGGCCTTTGTTTCGCACTTTTTCGGTGCCGTACCCCGCCTGTTCGAGCATGGTCAGGGTTTTGTCTTCCAGACGGCCTTTGGTCAAAGCAATGCGCAGACTCATGGGCGTACCTCCATTCTTGTTTCGATCATATCGAGCGCGGCGTCTTCAAGCAGACATACCGCAAACGATGCGCGAAGACGGCCAGCCTCTTCAAACGCTTCTTTAGCCATGTGCGGCGGATACGCCACCACGATTTTTTTGCGTTCTTCCTGATCGGGGATGAGCGCGGCAAGCGGATCGATTTTAAACGCGAAGCCGATCGAGGGCATCGGGCGTCCGAACGCCGCCATCAAATTGTCATATCTTCCCCCGGAAAGGACCGCGCCTGAAGCGCCGGGGACAAAGGCTTCAAAAATCAGACCGGTGTAGTAGTTGAGGTGAGGCAGTTTGCCCAGATCAAAGCCGATCATTTCGCCATAACCTAATGATTCGAGAAATCTTCCTGTTGCTTCCAGTTCGTCAAGCACATGACGCGTACCCTCATCAAAAGCGAGATTTCGCGCCTGTTCAAGGCTTTCAAAACCGCCGTCCAGAATGGGCAGGCTTAAGAAGAAGCGGCGAATGTCTTCGCCCAGGTCGAACTTGTCGAGAAAGGCTTCCAGTTCGACCATTGATTTTTTATCGCTCAGATCGGCGAGCGTGACGATGTCTTCTTCGTTTTCGAAAACGAGATGCGCCGCGTTCTGCAAAAGGCGCGCATCGGACAGTTCCAGGCGCCATGCATCCAGTCCGGAAGCTTTCAGCGCTTCAAGGGCGCAGACAAGAACCTGTCTGTCATCGTCGCTGCCGATCAGCTCGACACCGCAGTCGCTTGTCTGGATCGTGCGTCCGCTCAGCGCTTTGCGCAGTTTCCATACATCGCTCCAGTAGCAAAGACGAAGCGGAGCGCTCGCATTGTTAAGCGCGGTTGCCGCAAGTCTGGCGATTGGGACGGTCATGTCCATGCGAAGGGTGACAATGTCCTGGTGTTCATCAAAAAGCTTGACCATGCGGCGGTCTTCCAAAGTGGAAAACGCCTGGTTGTAGGTCTGGTAGTACTCCATTGCGGGGGTGCTCACTTCTTCAAATCCGAAGGAGTCGAACACATCGAGAATGCGGCGGCACAGGGCTTTGCGTTTGCGCAGATCGCGCGAGAGCAAGTCCCGGCAGCTGAAGGGGGTTCTCAGTTCCATGGCAGTTCCTTTCCTGCCCTTTCGGGCATCTGTTCTGATCGTGTTTCTCTATATCTCTATGGTTTCGTCTGCCTGATCATCGAATCTAAATGCAGACGCGTATTTTCAAAACTCGTGCAAATCACGGCATACGCAAAAGAGAAGGGTTGAATTTTCTCTTTGGAAGCGATGCTTTCGCGCTTGATGCGCAGGTAACAAAAAAACTTCCATCCTAAAGGACGAAAGTTGATTCCGTGATCCCACCTTTATTTACGGACTCCTCGCGAAGTCCGCCTCAGCAACTGAAGACAGTCTGTCCTTTAACGGAGACATCCGGGATTCCATTTCCTGAATCCGGCTCCGGGCTGTGTTTCGATCTGTTTCATGACTTCCTTTCACCGTACGGAAGCTCTCTGAACATGTCGCAGATGTACTTGTTCCCTTCAGCGCCTTGTATTTTTAAATGATTCTAGACAGGCGCAATATGTGTGTCAACCGCAATGAAAGAAGTTTCAGTCCTTTGCGGGATGTATGTTTCATTTCCTTACATTTTCAGAAGGCCAAGGCGTTCAAAGGCGTTGTACAAACCGTCTTCATGAATATCATCGGTGATCATTTCCGCCGTTTCTTTGACATCCATGCTTCCATTGCCCATCGCTACGCCGATCTCGGCAGCCGCAAGCATGGAGACGTCGTTTGTGGAATCGCCCATCGCGACAATGCGGTAGTCCTGCGGATTGTCCACGCATACACGAAGCAGTTCCGGCATCGATTTGGCGTTGTTTTTTCTGGCATCGGTCAGTTCGCCCGAA
>CAOKFJ010000180.1 GCA_948467695.1 uncultured Allobaculum sp.
GGAATCTGCGGGTTTTAACTTTCCAATAGTTGTACTTGATTTCTCGACCAGTTTAGTGCGGATCATCTCATTTTGATATTTCAGGGAAATGCTCAAGAGTTTGAGCGATTTAGCGGAAGGATGTTTCTTCAGCAACCTTTTTCCAGTCGGCGAGTTCTTCATCGGTGGCGAGCACGTAGTGCGTGCCGCTGATGTGCTGTTTTTTGCCTTTGGTATAGTCGACACCCATTTCATCGGCATCGTATGTCAGCGCGGTGCGTGTCTTTTCGACAACCGGGTTGGGTTCTGGGTTGGCGGACAGCAGCGAGCGTGTGTACGGGTGAATGGGGTGCGTGAAGATTTCATCGGTTGTTCCGGTTTCCACAAGGTGTCCTTTGTGCATGACACCGATGCGGTCGGAAATGTATTTGACCATGCTCAGATCGTGAGCGATGAACAGGAAGGCAGTGTTGGTGTCTTTCTGAATTTTCTTCATCAGGTTGACGACCTGCGCCTGAATCGAAACGTCGAGCGCGGAGATCGCTTCATCGGCGATGATGAGTTTCGGGTTCATGATCAGCGCGCGGGCGATGCCGATACGCTGTCTCTGACCGCCGGAGAACTGATGCGGATAGCGGTTGGCGTGTTCTTTGGACAGACCGACGAGTTCGAGAATGTCGTAGACTTTCTGTTCGCGTTCCGCTTTGGTTGTGTAGAGATGATGGATATCCAGACCTTCGGCGATGATGTCCATAACCTTTTCACGCGGGTTGAGGCAGGCCATTGGATCCTGGAAGATCATCTGCATGTTGGTGTGCAGGAACTTTTCGTCTTCGCGGCTCATTTTGCCGGAAATATCGCGCCCGCAGAAAAGAATTTTTCCATCGGTGGGATTGTACAGACGGATAATCGAACGTCCAGTCGTGGATTTTCCGGAGCCGGATTCACCAACCAGACCATAGGTTTCGCCTTCATCAATCCAGAAGTCGATGCCGTCGACCGCTTTGACGGTGAACTTGCGGCTGACTTTGAAGTGCTGTTTGAGATTCTGTACATCAAGGATACGTTCAGCCATTATGCGTTCACCTCCATTGTTTCAACGTCATCGGTGTTGTTGTCATCGTATGCCGGTCCTTTGTGAAGTTCGGCAGCGTACGATACTTCTTTTTCAGGGCTCCAGTTGGCGGCTTTGCGCATACGCTCGATACGCTCTTTGAGCTCTGCGGGCATCTGCACATCCGGTGCCTGCGGAGCGAGCAGCCATGTCGCTGCGCTGTGGGAGTCGGATACGCGGAACATCGGCGGAGCGATTTTTTCGTCGATATGAAGCGCGAACTGGTTTCGCGGAGCAAAGGCATCGCCTTTGACTTCGTAAAGCAGGTTGGGCGGTGTGCCCGGGATGGTGTAGAGTTCATCGCCGGATGTGTCCATATCAGGCATGGAAGCGAGCAGGCCCCAAGTGTAGGGGTGGCGGGGATCGTAGAAGATTTCGTTGATCGTGCCTTTTTCGACGATGCGTCCGGCGTACATAACGTTGACGTAGTCGGCGACTTTGGCGACAACGCCAAGGTCATGCGTGATGTAGATAACGGACAGGTCTTTTTTCTGCTGGATTTCTTTGATCAGCTCAAGGATCTTCGCCTGAATCGTTACGTCAAGCGCGGTGGTCGGTTCATCGCAGATCAGAACTTCCGGATCGCAGGAGAGAGCGATCGCGATGACGACACGCTGACGCATACCGCCGGAAAGCTGATGCGGATAGTTTTTCATGCGCTTTTCGGGATCGTTGATGCCGACAAGACGAAGCAGTTCAACCGCGCGGTTCCACGCTTCCTGTTTGGGCATCTTGTAGTGGTAGCGCATCGCTTCCATGACCTGTTTTCCAATGGTCATGGTCGGATCAAGAGAAGTCAGAGGATCCTGGAATACCATCGCAATGCGGCGTCCGCGGATCTCGGACTGGATGAATTTCGGGGTGGATTTAACGATATCAACGGTTTTTCTCTCTTCCGGACGGGGATAGCCATCAGGAATAATGCCGTTGTATTTTGTCTGGACTTCCGCGATTCTTTCAGGCGGAAAATCGTAGTAGGTGTATTCGATGGAGCCGTTCTGGATTTTTCCGTTGCCGGCGAGAATGCCCATGACCGCTTTGGTCGTAACACTTTTGCCGGAACCGGATTCGCCGACGATGGCGATTGTTTCGCCGCGGTGAAGGTCGAGGTTTACACCGCGCACGGCGTTGACGGTGCCGTTGTCGGTCGTGAAGGCGATATCGAGATTACGGATTTTTAGAATGCGTTCTTTCTGTTTCATCTTTTACATCTCCTTCATCTTCGGGTCGAAGGCGTCACGCAGACCGTCGGCAAGCAGGTTGAACGAAAGCATTAGAATGCCGAGGATGACAACCGGAATGATAACGAGGTAGGGCGTAACGAGAATCGATTTGAAACCGTCGTTGATCAGCGAGCCAAGGGAAGCCTGCGGAGCAGGAACACCAAGACCAACCATCGCGAGGAACGCTTCGTAGAAGATTGCGTTCGGGATGGAGAACATCGCCATGATGATGATCTGACCGAAAATGTTCGGCAGAACTTTTTTGAAAATAATGAAGAAGCCGCTGGCGCCAAGTGTTTTGGAGGCAAGGATGAATTCTTCTTCCTTGATCTTGAGAACCTGCGCTCTTGTGACACGAGCCATACCGATCCATTCCGTCAGAATCAGGGCGACGATGATCGTGTACAGACCCGGTTTCATGATGAGCAGAAGCAGAGTCAGGATAACAAGCGTCGGGATGGAGTTTACGACTTCCTGGAAACGCTGCATGATCGAATCGACGATGCCGCCGAAGTAGCCGGAAATCATGCCGTAGACAATACCGATGAATACGTTGACAAGCACTGCAGTGCCGGCAACAAACAGGGAGATGCGGCAGCCTTCCCAGCAGCGAACCCACAGGTCGCGTCCGAGAACGTCGGTGCCGAAGTAGTGATACGCGTTGGCGAATTCGCCGGTGTACTGGCGGATACCGCCCTGGCCGTTGAACCAGCTGATCCATTCAAGACCGGGAATACGCGGCGCCATCGACTGTTCGGCAGTGTTGACCGCGTCGAACGAATAGTGAGAAAGCATGGGGCAGACAAAGGAGAGAATGATGAACAGCAGGATGATTGCGCCGCCGATCAGCGCGCCTTTGTTGGATTTGAAGCGAACCCATACGTCGTGCATGAACGAAGAAGACGGAACGACTTCGTCATGGTCAAGACGTGTGGGGATATCGATCAGTTCATAGTCCTGGTCGAGAACATGGTAGCCTTCGAGAAACTCGTCGAGTTCTTTTTGTGTGGAGATTTCCTTAGCCATATTAAGCGTCCCCCTTTCCAAGACGAATACGCGGGTCGATGATGCCGTAGAGCACGTCGATGATCAGCATGACGGCGATATACAAAGCCGAGTACAGGAAACTGATCGCGAGAATGACGTTGTAGTCGCGCACCTCGATCGCTTTGACAAGCAGCGAACCAAGACCTGGAATCGCGCAGATTTTTTCGATAACCATGCTTCCGGTCATCAGGCCGACGATGATCGGTCCAAGGACAGTGATAACAGGAATCAGGCAGTTGCGGATGGCGTGCATCCAGATCAGACGGCGGCGCGAGATACCTTTCGCCTGCGCAAGCAGGATGTATTCACTGCCGAGCACTTCGATCATTTCCGAACGGGTGAAACGCGCCACGTTGGCGATAACACCAAGCGACATGGCAAGCATCGGAATAATCGCGGACTTGAACGGCGCGGAGTTGTTGTAGATAACAGGCAGAACCGGGAACTGCACGCCAAGCAGGATGAGCAGAAGCAGGCAGACAACAAAGGAAGGAATCGAGACACCGATAACGGAAAGTATCGTTGCGAATGAATCCCAGAAATGGTTGCGGTTGAGAGCGGCGACAATACCGAGAATCAGACCGAAGATTGTACCGATGAATACAGCGCCGATACCAAGACCGAACGAGATGCCGATACGCGGTCCGACAAGAGCGGCAACGGGCATGTTGCGCTGGATGGCGAAGGAAATACCGAAGTCGCCTTTGAGCATGTTGCCTACATAAATGAAGAACTGGGTTAATACAGGTTTGTCCAGACCATAGGAAGCGTAGATCTGGGCGCGCTGCGCTTCAGTCAGCTTTTCATCGTTGAACGGTGTACCGGGCATGAGCTTGAGCATCAAGAAGAGAACAAACACGATGACGAACAGTGTCACGATGGAAATCAGCAGACGGCGCATGATGTAGCGAAGTGTTGATTTGTCCATAAGAGCGTTTTCTATCCTTTCTATATATATGGATATGCGAATGCATGCCGCAGCGAGGGCATGCGGGAATGTTCATAAATGAGGAATACGGCGGCGTAATCCGGCTGACATCCGTCTTGAAGCAAAAAGAAATTACGGATGAGAAAGTCAGATTGTTTAAAACAGACGGACAAAACGCCGGATTTTGTCTTTTGCCGTATTCGGGAAAAAACGGGTCTCCGCTAGGGGGACCCGTTGATGAAACATAAGGTAGTCAGATCAGACAATTAGTCAGCCTTGGCGAGGTTTTTGTAGAGATACGGAACACCGAAGGAATGAGATTCGATGCCGGTTACTTTCTGGTTCACAAGGCTTGCACCGCCGACCTGGAATACACCGACAACGGGGGAATCTTCAAGGAGAAGTTCTTCTGCCTGGTGGAGAAGTTCCCAGCGCTCTTCTGCAGTTTCT
>CAOKFJ010000181.1 GCA_948467695.1 uncultured Allobaculum sp.
TTGAAGAAGACACTCCATGCGGCTTCTTCATGTCCGCGCGTGCACTCGCACATTATGTCTGCATTTCGTGTCAGAGATGAAGCGACCGGACAGGTGCATGCGCTCTTGTGCAGTTTCAAAAGAATTCCGTCTTCAACGAGAATGACTTCGACGGGAGAGGGAAAAATACCGGAGAGAAAAGCGGCATAATCCTCTCTGGTCGAACACTCGCTCGCTGCTTCTGCGAGCGCCTGCAAGGATTCAAATGCGTTTTGTCTTGCGGCGCAGCTTCTGCCGCACGCTTTCAGCAGGTATAAAGAAGATGAAGAATCACGCTTGACGGCTTCAAGCATGTCCTCGATCCATTCGACTGAACGGTTCATTTTTTTCTGCCTCCTTTCCCGATTCATAAAGCGGGAAATGTTCCGGGTTGTTCTGATGTCATTTTATGAAAAGAAATACGAGCGGAGAAGAACGGTATTCGTTCATAGATTCTATCTTCAAAGAAAGCATGCACATGCATGAAGACCATTTTCCTTTTTTGAGGGCATTTGGATTTTTATCGGAATTGTTAAACAATCAATACGGATTGGACAGTCATTTCATTGGACACGTGCACAGATTTGACTGAAATGATAATGAGGCTTCAAGTATAAAGAACTTGAGTCTTTGATATAATTGTTTCGTTAAAGGAAGGTGATTCATTTGCTGACTGTATTCGATCATCCGCTGATCAAGCACAAGCTTTCGATCATGCGCGACAAGAACACATCCACAAAGGATTTTAGAGACAATCTTGATGAAATCGGATCCCTCATGGTTTACGAAGTAACCCGGGATCTGCCGCTCATGGACATTGAAGTTGAAACGCCCATGTGCAAAATGACCGGTTCCAAACTGGCAAATGATGTCGTCGTTGTTCCTATTCTGCGTGCAGGACTGGGAATGACAACCGGCATCATGAACCTGATCCCGACTGCCAAAGTGGCTCATGTCGGTCTGTTCCGCGATGAGGAAACTCTCGAACCGCATGTATACTTCGAAAAATATCCGAAGAACATCGCTGATGCGGTGACTATCGTTGTCGATCCGATGCTCGCAACCGGCGGAAGCAGCGTTGCGGCAATCGACATGGTGAAAAAACAGGGCGCCAAAAACATTAAACTCGTCTGCCTCGTCGGTGCGCAGAACGGTGTGGACATGGTGGAAAAACACCATCCCGATGTTGATATCTATCTGGCGGCTCTGGACGACTGCCTCAATGAGAACGGCTATATCGTGCCCGGTCTCGGAGATGCCGGAGATCGTATCTTCGGTACGAAGTAGCCTATGAATCCCGCAAAATTCGGCGGTTTTCTTTTCGCCAATCTTCTTTTCTGCCTGTGGATCGGGTATCTGCTCGATACATGGACACACATGTCGCCGCTCTGGATGATCGTGTTTGTCCTGTATGCGATTGTCGGAAGCTTCTTCCTGCTCATTCACAAAAAACGAAAGAACGAAGCTGCGGCAAAAGACGGACGCGATGATGCAGACAGCGTGAACAACGCGGACAGGGAGCACTAGTTTCATGCCCAAGGAGGTTCGAACACTGTTTCTTCAATCTGCGAAAACCACCCTGGTTTTGTGCATCGTCTGCTCGGCGATCGGGTGCTTTCTGGTTCCGTCCGATCAGCGGGTCAAAATGGCGCTTTCGCTTCTTGTCGGAGCGGGAACCGCTTTTTTAAGCCTGTACATGATCTGGAACTCGGCGCGCTCGCTTGATCCGAATGCGGCACCGAAGCGGAGCGCGGGCGTTTATGCCTATATCGTCCGCTACCTGATGTATGCTCTCGTTCTGGGCGCGGGGGCATGGTCCGGTCTGCCGATTGTCGGCATGCTGGTCGGCGTCATCGCCCAGAAAGCCGGCCTTGTCTGGTACGCAAGGTCAGGCAGAAAGGAGATCCAATGAGCGAAGTTACTCAGCTTGTCTTTCATTTCGGCTCCTTTGAGTTTTCGATCCACCAGTCGATCATTATCTGGCTGGGGGTCTGTCTGGTAATGGGCATTGTGGCGTTCATTGCCGGAAAGAAAATTGAATCCGCCGATCCATCCAAGGCCCCTAAGGGAATTGTGTATTGGTCAGAGGAGCTCTACAACCTGTGTCTGTACGTTGTCAAGAACAACCTGAAAGAGACAACCGAGCACTACATGCCGATTTTCGGCACGCTTATGGTCGGAATGCTTATTTCCAACCTTGTCGGACTGATCGGTCTGCAGAACCCGACCTCGAACGTTTCCTTCAACGCCACACTCGCACTGATGTTCTTTCTGATGATTCAGTTCCACGGTGTAACCAAAGCCGGTCTCAAAGCCCGACTGAAGGAACTCACCGAGCCGATGTGGCTGCTGACACCGCTGAACGTCATCGGCGAACTCGCCCTGCCGATTTCGCTGACCATGCGTCTGTTCGGCAACATTCTGGCGGGTACGATCATTTCCCTTCTGATCTACACGCTGATCAAATCCATTGCCCCATGGGGCTATCTTGGACTGACACTGACACCGTTTATTCATATGTACTTTGATATTTTCTCGGGTGTCATTCAGACCTATATCTTCTTCACACTGGGCACCTACTTCCTCGGACAGCAGGCTGCGCAGCAGGAAGACTAGCATTACGTTAAAATTCAGGCTTTACCCGAAGCGATTCGATCTGGATGCGTCATGGATTTCGCAAAGAAGAGGGATCGCACGCTTCGGTTTGGCACAGCGTTGATCACGCTGATTCACAAACTGCGAGGCTTTGCAGCCCGCTAAAGGAGAACACGTTTATGAATGAAGAATTTGTCAGAGGTATGGCTTGCCTTGGTGCCGGTCTGGCGATGATCGCCGGTCTTGGTCCTGGTATCGGTCAGGGTATTGCTGCTGCCAAAGGCGCAGAAGCTGTTGGACGCAATCCGGATGCTGCCGGCAAAATCCAGTCCATCATGGTACTGGGTATCGCGCTGGCTGAAACCACTGGTATCTACGCGCTGATCATTGCCATCCTGCTCATCTTTGTTAAGGGCTAAAAACCGGTGAGATCCGATGATTGATTTCAATATTGAAAACTACCTGCGGATATCCTGGTCGGATGTTCTGCTTGTATGCATCTCGTCGCTGATCATCGTTCTCTTCTGCAAACACTTTTTCTGGGACAAGCTGATCGCTTTTGTCAAAAAGAGACAGCAGCTGATCCAGGACAACATCGACGAGTCCGAGCAGCTGAGAACGGCTGCGCTTAAAGAGAAGCAGGAGTACGATGCCCAGCTTGCATCTGCGGGCGGCAAAGCCAATGAGATCATTGACATGGCCAAACGCGAAGCGCAGGCGCAGAAGGCGCAGATTCTTGATGAAGCGCGCATTCAGGCGCAGAACATCAACCGCGCTGCGCAGGAAGAAATTGAACGCGACAAACTGAAAGCGCAGAGCGAAATGAAAAATGCGATTACCGATGTCGCGCTTGCTGCCGCCGGACAGATCCTCGGCTCCGAAATCGATGCCGACAAGCAGAAGAAAATTCTTGATGATCTGATCGATGAGGCGGGTGAAGGCAAATGGTAGACAACAGCCTGCCTTATGCCCAGGCACTCCTCTCCCTTGCGCAGGATGCGAATCTCGAAGATGCATATCTGAACGATTTCGAAAAAGTGGAAATGGTCTTCGACCAGAATCCCGAACTGCATGCATGGCTGGCTCATCCCGCCATTACCGCGCAGGATAAAGAAAAACTGCTGCTGGATATCTTCGGCGAAGATGTTCAGCCCACTTTTGCCGATTTTCTTAAAATCGCATGTCGCCATCAGATGAGCGGCGATCTGCTGAAAATCGACAGAAACTACCGCGCCCTGCTCGACGAAGCACGCAATGTGCAGAATGTGTTCGTGCAGAGTGCCGCGCCCCTTGATGACGACCAGAAGGCTCGTCTGCAGCGCGCTCTCGAGAAGAAACTGGGCGGCACTGTCCGTCTGGAATGCTCGGTGGATCCCGCACTGATTGCCGGAATGAAAATCCGCACAGGCGACGCCGTTCTCGATGCGAGCTATCAGGGACAGCTTGAAAAAATGAAAGAACAGCTCATGAAGAGCTGAAACAGGTGATGTGTATGAGTTTAAATCCCTCTGAGATTTCAAAACTGATCAAAGCACAGATCCAGAACGTTGATAAAGAAGTCGAAATGAACGAAAGCGGCACGGTGCTGAGCGTCGGCGACGGTATTGCGACAGTCTATGGCCTGAAAAACGCCATGATGTCCGAGCTCCTGCTCTTTCCTCATGATGTGTACGGTATGGTCCTCAACCTTGAAGAAGACCAGGTCGGCGTTGTACTGATGAGCGATAACCCCGACATCAAGGAAGGCGATATCGTAAAACGTACCGGACACATTGTCGAAGTGCCCGTCGGCGACGGCATGCTTGGCCGCGTAGTCAACGCGCTTGGCGAGCCGATCGACGGCAAAGGTCCGATTGAAGGCACACGTCTTCGTCCTGTCGAGCGCGTAGCGCCCGGTGTTATGACACGTAAAAGCGTATCTGTGCCTCTGCAGACCGGACTTAAAATTATTGACTCCATGATCCCGATCGGCCGCGGTCAGCGCGAGCTGATCATCGGCGACCGCCAGACTGGTAAAACAGCGATCGCTATCGATACGATCATCAACCAGAAGGATCAGAATGTTCTGTGCATTTATGTAGCCATCGGCCAGAAGGCCTCCACGGTGGCGCAGATTG
>CAOKFJ010000182.1 GCA_948467695.1 uncultured Allobaculum sp.
GGCGACAACGACACCGGCCCGAACACCGGCGGCATGGGAAGCTATTCTCCCGTCAAAGCCATCACGCAGGATCTCGTTGACACCACAATGGAAACCATCATGAAACCGATGGCCAAAGCGCTTGTCGAAGAAGGATGCCCGTTTACCGGATTCCTCTACGGCGGTCTGATGGTGACAAAAGACGGCATCAAAACCATCGAGTTCAATGCCCGTTTCGGCGATCCCGAAGCAGAAGTCATCCTCTGCCGTCTGGAAAGCGACTTCGTTGCGGCGATTCTCGATGTGCTCGAAAACAAAGAACCCAAGCTTTCCTGGACAGACAAAACCAGCCATGGCGTAGTTATGGCTTCCACTGGCTATCCGGAAGGCTCGACAAAAGGCGCTCTGATTGAAGGCGTTGAAAACGTCGGCGGTCTTGTATACCACATGGGTACAAAACTCGAAGACGGAAATCTCAAAACAAACGGCGGACGCGTTCTGATGGTTGTCAACCTTGCAGACACGCTGCCCGAAGCTATGGAAGCTACCTATGCCGATGTAGAAAAAGTGCACAGCGATTCGCTGTTCTATCGTCACGATATCGGAAGAAAGGACCTCGAATATGGCAAAAACTGATCTGGAGATCGCACAGGAGTGCGTCCTCGAACCCATTGACAAAATCGCAGACAAAGCGGGAATCCCTGCTGAAGCAATCGAACCTTATGGCCGTACAAAAGCCAAAATCGATTTGCATGCGATGAATCTCAACGACAAGGAAGATGGAAAACTGATCCTTGTTACCGCCATCAACCCGACCAAAGCCGGTGAAGGCAAATCCACCACAACCGTTGGTCTGGGCGATGCGCTCAATCTTCTGGGCAAGAAGACGATGATCGCTCTGCGCGAACCTTCTCTTGGTCCCGTATTCGGTCTTAAAGGCGGTGCTGCCGGCGGCGGATACGCTCAGGTTGTACCGATGGAAGACATCAACCTGCACTTCACAGGCGACATGCACGCGATCACAACCGCAAACAACCTGCTTTGCGCAATGATCGACAACCATATGTACCAGGGCAACGAACTGAATCTCGATCCGACAAAGATCACTTTCAAACGCTGCCTCGACATGAACGACCGCACTCTGCGCCAGATCGAAATAGGTCAGGGCTCCAAAGTCAACGGTATCGAACGCACTGACGGATTCAACATCACCGTTGCTTCCGAAATCATGGCTTCTCTGTGTCTCGCTTCCGATCTGATGGATCTGAAGAAACGCTTTGGCGATATGCTGATCGGCTACAACATGGACAACGAACCCGTGTATGTACGCGATCTCAAATGCGAAGGCGCAATGGCGATGGTCATGAAAGATGCGGTTAAACCCAACCTCGTTCAGACACTCGAACACAACCCCGTACTCGTTCACGGCGGACCGTTCGCCAACATCGCTCACGGATGCAACTCCGTCATCGCAACAAAAACAGCACTCAAACTTGCTGATTACGTTGTAACTGAAGCAGGATTCGGTGCTGACCTTGGTGCGGAAAAGTTCCTCGACATCAAATGCCGTTTTGCCGATCTGCACCCCAACGCAGTGGTTATCGTTGCGACAATCCGCGCTCTTAAACAGCATGGCGGTGTTGAATTCGAAGATCTCAAAGAAGAAAACATTCCGGCAATGCTCGAAGGCTGCGTTAACCTTGCCAAGCATATCGATACCGTTAAACAGTTCGGTCTGCCCTACATCGTAGCCATCAACCAGTTCGTTTCCGATACAGATGCGGAAATCGAAGCGCTCAGTACATGGTGCAAAGAAAACGGTCATCCGCTCTCCCTCTCCCAGGTATGGGCTAAAGGCGGAGAAGGCGCCATCGACCTTGCCAAACAGGTTGTTGAACTTTGCGACAAAGACAACGACTTCCACGTTCTCTATGATGAAAACCAGACCATCGAAGAGAAAATTGAAGCGATCGCCAAGAAAGTGTATGGCGCTGATGGTGTAGAATTCACCGACGAAGCCAAAGAACAGATTGCACGCTTCAATGAATGCGGATGGGGCAAAACACCGATCTGCATGGCGAAGACACAGATGTCTCTGACAGATGATCCCAAACGCATGGGCGCGCCTGAAGGATTCACCATTACTGTGCGTGAACTTCGTCCTTCCCTCGGTGCAGGCTTCATTGTCGCACTGACCGGAAAAGTGCTGACCATGCCTGGTCTGCCCAAACATCCAAGTGCCCTCGATATGGACATTGATGTAAACGGCAAGATCAAAGGTCTGTTCTAAGATCCGATCCCTGCAATTCATATCGACGTATACAACTCATGAAAACAGGCTCCCGTTCCTCGAAGATCGGGAGCTTTTTTCTCGCTTTCCCGACAACAAAGGGTATTGACTTGCCTGATGCGTACGATTCTTGATAATCTCTTTAAAAATGCACACAAGCTAATGAAGTACATGCTTGTAAAGGGGATGAATGATCCATGCGAACAGGTAATAAAAAGAAGAAAAAGAAGAGATGGCTTTCGACCGCTCTGATATGCGTGCTGTTTGGAACAGGACTGCTGACTATGTTTTATCCGAAGCTTTCCGATCTGTATACGCGCTATCAGCTTTCACAGGAACTAGTCCGCTACAATCAGAAACTCTCCAGAAAAGCGGCAATACCGAATCAGGAAACATCCGAACTGGAAAATGCTGAAGAATACAATGCGTATCTGCTTGAAAAAGACATCCAGCTTTTCGCAAACAGCGAAGAGCGAGAGTGGGCTAAGGGTCTTCTCAATCCGCTTAAGAACGGAGTGATGGGAGAGATTATCATTCCACGCATCGATGTGGATCTGCCGATTTATCATGGAACAGAAAGTCAGCTGCAGCAGGGCGCCGGCTGGTGGATCGGTTCTTCTCTTCCGATTGGAGGCGAATCGACGCATTCCATCATCACGGCGCATACAGGACTGGTTAAAGCCGATTTTTTTACGCATCTTGATGAGCTGGAATTGGGCGATCTGTTCATGCTCAAGGTATATGGACGCGACATGTACTATCAGATCGATCAGATCAAAGTGGTTCTTCCCGATGAACTCGAAGAACTCAAAATAAAACCGGGTTATGACTATGTAACGCTGTATACCTGCACGCCATATGGCGTTAATACCCATCGTCTTCTTGTGCGCGGAAGCCGTATGGAAGAGATCAGCGCTTCGGACAGAGCAGAGTTTGAAGAGAAATCGTATATGTGGCTGGTGCTGGCTGTTGCCGTATGCGCCACTTTGATCATTTTCATCACGATACGAACCGCTCGTCGTCATGCTCAGCGTGACGAAATCGATCTGCATGACGATCTTCCGGAGGATGAATAGGACGGATTCGAACATGTTGAATACGATTTTGCGCGTCATCTGAACGCAATCCTGGTGACAGCTAAACAAATGAAATCCCGATCGACAAAACGATCGGGATTTTGATTGTCATTTCTTCGGTTGTCTGAAAGCTCGTTTGAGTGAAGGACAGATAATATGAAAAGAGAAGTTTGCTCAATATGCGTAAATACGCGATCTGAGAAATGCATGAGATTGATGAAAGGAGAGGCTGTATGATTCGCTACTATAAAACATCCCCTCAAGGTGAGCTGAAAGAGGTGGAAACACCCGAGCGCGGAAGCTGGATCTGCGCGGAATGCCCGGATGAAAACGACAAGCGTAGGCTGCTTGACGAATTTCATGTGCTTCCCGAATTTCTGCGCGCCTCTCTGGATGAAGAAGAGTCTTCCTATATCGATCATTCGGAAGATCTGCGACAGACGCTTGTCATTGTCGACTATCCACAGCGCGATGAAACGATCCGAAAAAATGTGGTAACCTATATTACTCTGCCATTAGGCGTCATTATGACCGACGGGTGGATCATCACAATTTCCACCCGACCCAATACGACTGTCGAATCGCTTTGCAGCGGAAAGATCAAAGATCTCGATACCCGCTACAAGACGCGTTTTCTTCTGCAGATCATTCTGCTGATTTCGCAGGAATACCTGGCAGCGCTTCGCCATATCGACCGTATGAACAACGCGACGGAACAGAAGCTGTACAAGCATATGCGAAACGAGAATCTTATTGATATGCTTGTTCTCGATAAAAGTCTGATCTATTTTTCGACTTCACTGAAAGCCGAGGAGCAGACGCTTGAGCGTATACTGCGCTCCAAGCAGATTCCGATGTATGAGTCGGATCGTGAACTGCTTGATGATGTGCTGATCGAAGTCAAGCAGGGCATTGAGATGTGCAATATTTATTCGGACATCAGCGCCCGTACAGCGGATGGCTTCACCAATGTCATCAACAACAACATGAATATCATCATGAAGCGGCTGACGGTCATCACCCTCGTCATGTCGATTCCCAACATGGTCTACGGTTTTTACGGTATGAACGTCATCGGTCTGCCGATTCCGGAAGCCTGGTTTCCGCTGGTGCTGTCCATTGCGCTCTGTCTGGTCGCCTGGATGTATTTCCGTCATAGTTCGGACTACAAGTGATCGGATTCATCAAATTGTTTTTTGAAGAACCCGCGACTGGTGAAAGTCGCTTGCACCGGCTGCTTAGGCGGGAATTCAAATAAATTCTATGGCTTCGTGCGAGCCATGCCCGTGCCTGAAGCTATACTATCCAACGAAGTATCAAATTTATAGAAAGAAAAATTTCGTCTAAGGAGGAAAAATTAAATGGACTGATGTG
>CAOKFJ010000183.1 GCA_948467695.1 uncultured Allobaculum sp.
TTTTCTGCGCCGAATTGACGTACTGATACGGATAAAGTCCCTCATCGAGATCGATCTGATCTTCCGTCGCTTTGATCTCCTGAAAGCAGACAATGTCCGCACCAAGAAAATCGAGAATCTGTTCAAGTCCCTTGCGGGCAACAGCGCGAATGCCGTTGACATTCCATGTAAGCAGCTGCATAGCCATTCCTTTCTGCCGGTTCGTCTACCGGTCTTTTTTCGTATTCATGCGCGTTCCAGACTAGTCGCAGCGGATGATGCCAGAACCGCCTTTCATATATTCAAATATCCAAATTGACGCTCTTCCCTTTGCGAAGAGCGAATTTTCTTCTCCTTCAGTTTACAATCCGCCCCTTTGGTGCGTGAGCGCCATACGCAAAAGAAAAGGATCCGCATCCTGGCCAATGTCGCAAAGCGCAAGGGCGCAGACTGTGGATCCTGTCTGATCAGTAATTGAAGCGAATGCCTGCTAGCTATCTCTTCCGGAATACTCGTCGTATTCTTCGTGTCTTTGCATGTATTGTGTATGAGACGACTTACGGGCAAGCGTTCGCAGCGAAGGATGACGAAGACTTGCCGCCGGGCTGGTGTCTTCAAGATTGGTGTGCGCGCACAGATAAATCGGGCGGTCTTTGATTTCGAGATACATCTTGGACAGATACTGGCTGAGAATGCCGATGGAAAGCAGCTGAATGCCGCCGATCAGCATGATCACGCAGATCGTGGACGCCCATCCCTGCACCGGATCGCCGAAGCAGATTTTGCGCACGGCGATGACGATAATCATGATAAAGGCGATCAGCGAGAACAGCACGCCAAGTCCGGAAGCGACCTGAAGGGGCGCGGTTGTAAAGGAGACAATCCCGCTGATGGCATACTTGAACAGTTTCCAGAACGACCATTTTGTCTCGCCGGCAGCGCGTTCGATGTTTTCATATTCGAGCCATTTGGTCTTAAAGCCGACCCAGCCGAAGATCCCTTTGGAAAAGCGGTTGTATTCCTGAAGATCCAGAATTGAATTGACGAACTCGCGGCTCATCATGCGATAGTCTCTTGCTCCATCGACCAGATCGACATCGCTGATGCGGTTCATCATCTTGTAGAACGTGCGCGCGAAAAACGAGCGGATCGGCGGTTCGCCTTTGCGGGTTACGCGGCGTGTCGCTACAGAATCGTAGCCTTCTTCTTCAATCGCGGCGATCATCTCGGGCAGAAGCGCGGGCGGATCCTGCAGGTCGGCATCCATGATGACCGTCAAATCACCATCGGAGTTTTCCAGACCCGCATAGATTGCACCTTCCTTTCCGAAGTTGCGCGAGAAGGAAATGTATTTTACGCGCGGATCGATTTTGGCGATCTCGCGGATCTCTTTGAGCGTGTTGTCTTTCGATCCATCGTCAATCATGAGAAATTCGAACTCATGATCCGCGATCGAATCGGCAGTCTGCGCCAGAGTTTTATGCAGCAGGGGGATCATCTCCTGCTCGTTGTAGCATGGAATGATTACACAGATTTTTGACATATTGTTTACCTGTTCAAAAGTATACCAGCTATTTCGCCAACAGCACCAAGCTAGGTTTGCAATTGCCGTACACAAAGAGCGCGCAATCGCTTGCACAGTGATTCGCGCTCTCTATTCTCCATATATTTATTTACCTTTGCAGCATTGCTTCATGCAGTGACAGCGCGGGCGCATCGGGCTTTGCATCTTTTGCAATGCCGCAAAAAAAGGCTGCCGTGGCAGCCTTCGTTTTGATCCAGTATTTTCGATCGTCAAACTCATACGGAAAAGCGCGAGATCGCTACTTCTCGATGAATTCGAATTCGTAACCTTCGAGTTCGACGATATCGCCATCTTCGGCGCCTGCTTCGCGCAGGTGCTTGTCGATGCCAAGAAAGCGCATCTGGTTGGCGAAGTTGTAGAAGTCTTCGTCGGTATTGAGTTTGTCGAGGTTGAAGTTTTTGCGGATGAGCGGTCCGTACACTTTGAAGCGTCCGGGCTCGACTTCTTCGATCGTGAAAGGTTTCTCTTTCTCCGTAAAGGTATAGGTAACACCCTGATCCTGCTCGTTTTCGTCGAGAACCGGGAAGACCGGCGTCGTTTCAAGCAGATCCGCCGCTTTGCGCAGCACGGGATCGAGACCTTCATGAATGAGCGTCATGGTTTCGAACACCTGCAGATCCGGATAGGCTTTCTTGAAACGTTCCAGATTTTCAGGGGCGTGTTCTTCGTCCATTTTATTGGCGACCACGATCTGCGGACGCTCAAGCAGACGCAGATGGTAGTTTTCGAGTTCCTTGTTGATGTTGGCATAGTCCTGCACCGGATCGCGGCCTTCTTCACCGCCCATGTCGATGACATGCACGATGACGCGGCAGCGTTCGATATGACGCAGGAACTGGTGACCCAGACCTTTTCCCTCGCTTGCGCCATCGATCAGACCTGGCAGATCCGCCATAACGAAACTGCGTCCGTCTTTGGTCTGAACAACGCCGACATTGGGGGAAAGGGTGGTAAAAGGATAGTCGCCGATTTCAGGGCGCGCGCGGCTGACTGCATCGAGGAATGTCGATTTTCCAACCGAGGGATAGCCTACAAGGCCGACATCCGCCAGCGTGCGCAGTTCGACGATAACATCAAACTCTTCGCCTTCTTTTCCGGGTTCAGCGTAGCGGGGAGCCACGTTGCGCGCGGATTTGAAGCGGGAGTTTCCTCTTCCGCCATGACCGCCTTTGGCAACGACCTGCTGCTGACCCGCTTCGGTCAGATCCGCGAGAATCTGTCCGGTATCGGCGCGTTTCACAATCGTTCCAAGGGGCACTTTAATGATGCGGTCGCATGCGTTAGCGCCGTGCATGCGTTTGTTTTTACCCTTTTCGCCTTCCTGGGCGCGGATAATGCGGTTGAAACGCAAATCCAGAAGCGTGATCATGCCGGGATCAGCTTCGAAGATGACGCTTCCGCCATTGCCGCCGTCCCCGCCGAAGGGGCCGCCGTTGGCGATATACTTTTCGTGTTTGAATGAAACCAGTCCGTCGCCGCCTTTTCCGGCTTTGAGATGGACTTTAACCTGATCTACAAACATGTAAACACCTCACTCTTCCATGTCATGATAAATCGAACAAGAAAAAAGAGCCTGTAGCAGGCTCATTTACTTATTCAGCCGGGTAAACAGAAACTTTCTTTCTATTTTTTCCGAGTCTTTCGTATTTAACGATTCCGTCAACAGTCGCAAAGAGAGTGTCGTCGCCGCCTCTTCCTACGTTTGTGCCGGGATGAATTTTAGTTCCGCGCTGACGGTAGATGACAGCACCGGCCAGACATTTCTGTCCATCTGCGAGTTTAGCTCCCAGACGTTTGGAATGAGAGTCACGGCCGTTCTTTGTCGAACCTACACCTTTTTTCGATGCGAAGAACTGAAGGTCCATAATAAAGCGCATAATGTATACCTCTTTCTCTTCGAATTCCGGATAGTAAATCTTATTTGATGTCCAGGGATACGTGCTTGGGATCCGTTTCTGCCATGCAGCGAAGCTGAACCTGAAGCATTTTCAGGGCGACCTGAGGTCGTCGCTGTTTTCAATGACCCGAAGTCCGATCCGGTTGTCGGCGCATTCGAGCTCGCATTTTCCTGGAAACAGTTCATCAATCGCGTTGATGCCCGAGATGGCGATGGACGATACGGCGCAGCAGACAAGGTCTTTTCCATAATCCCCTGCTAAAGCATGTCCTTTGATTTTCATGGTTTCAATACCACGAGCGCTCTCGGTAAATCCGATCCTGATCATTAAGCCTGGATGGATTCGATTTTAACGCGGGTATAGGGCTGTCTGTGACCCTGTTTTCTGCGTGTGGAGGATTTTTTCGGGCGGTATTTCACGATAGTGATTTTTTTGCCTTTTCCCTGTTTTTCTACCACACCGGTAACTGTGGCTCCCTCAACATAGGGTTTGCCGATTTTACCGTCTGCAAACAGAACTTTGTCAAAAGTTACGGTTTCGCCTTCTTCTGCGTTGAGTTTTTCAACCCAGATTACGGATCCGTCTTCAACTTTGATCTGTTTTCCGCCGGTTTCGATAATTGCGTACATTTGATGGTCTCCTTTCCGATTCTTGATACTCGCCATGAAGGCGGGACAAGCCGCTTAAAAGCCTTTTTTGTGCGGTTGCAAGCCGTGAAGACTGCAACAGTCACATTCTAAAGACCACACTCGAAAAGGTCAACCGCAAACCACGCCCTACATCTCATTTTCTGCTCTTTTTTCGACATAAATTTTTGCAGTCGAAAATCTATGCCCTTGAAGAGCATCTGTGCCGATCAGAAGCACTGTGCATTATTCTGCCTGAGTGATCACAACCGCCTGAACACTGCCCGGATTCTCCTGGTCTGCGTACAGTCTGGAATCAAAGACAATGGTCTGTCTGTTTTTTCCGGCGTACGCCATGGAGTAGATGCCGGTCTGGTTCAAATCATTGAGCGGGGTAATTTCAAGATGCCGGTTGAGGAACTGACCGAAATACATCTGCTTCGAAAGATCCGCCATCAGAAAGGAATCGTTGTCGAGGGCAAGATAGGCGCCCGGACGGGAATTCCATGTCTGGTGCAGTTCTTCGCGCTCGCCGGTTTTGGGATCAAAGAACGAGACATTCACCGTCTGATCATTGGCCGGCGTATTCTGATCGCCGTTGGGCGTAAGA